>NZ_JBBKZV010000017.1:0-128465 GCF_037889915.1 Variovorax humicola
CCAGCAGTGCGTCATTGTCACCGACCACGTCAGCACCGCGCACGATCGAGCCGAGGTTCGCATACGGATCCGTCACCGTCACGCCAGTCAGCGTCGTGTTGCCGGTGTTGGTCACCGTGATCGTGTAGCTGATCAGCTCGCCGGCCGCATCGGCCGTTCCGCCAGGCACGCTCGCCTCCTTGACGATGTTCAGCGACGGGAGCTGCTGCTGATTCCCGAAATTGACGTTCGCCTCCGTCGGGTCGGCCGCCGTGATCAGAATCGGCGCCGGGTTAGCCGTGGTCCGAGCCCATCCTGCCTGATTGACCTCGCGCACAATGTACGGGTCGTTGTCGGAGTCGGACTTATCAGCGTCCGGTGTGACGGAGAAGCTGTAGGTACCACCCGCTCCAGTAACCGTGGACACTTCGCCGGCATCGAGAATCCCATCGTTGTCCTTGTCGATGAAGATGGTCCAGCCGGCCAGCCCGACTTCGTCGTCGGCGTTGCCGGAAATGTCGTCGATGCCATTGGCATCGCGCACCCCGTCGCCATTTATGTCGGTGAACTTCAGGCCGCTGATTTCACCCGCGATGATCGCGGCCGGGGCTAGCTGGATCGAAGTGGCGCCGGAGCCGCCTATGTCGACTGTCGTCTGAAGCGACCCGCCGGTCCAGGCGTTGGCGCCGTCCGTGGGACCGGAACCCTGATTGGGCACTTGGCCAGGCGTCGCCACGGCCAGGCCATAGTAGATCTCTGCAATGCCGTTGGTCGTGTTCGCGCCGGTATAGGTAAACGTGACGGTGACGTGCCCATCCTTCGACCCCGTACCCGTATAGGTCACGTTGCTGACATTGGTGATATTAGCGTCGACGGTATAGAACATGCCCTGCGTTCCGCCGCCGTTCGTGAACGTGCCATCGGCGGTTGGCGCGATGTACGGATTGGTCGCGTCATTGGGGCCGGGCTGCCTACTGAGGTTGTAGGTTGTGATGTAGGCAAACCCGCCAGCATTGGTGGTCTGCTGGTAGTAGTTGTAGGTGATGTTGAACGAATAGCTCTGTCCATTGATCAAGGGCGTTTGGCTCGATGCCTTGAAGACGAAGACATGCGGAATCACCTCACCCTCGAAATAGTCGGATTTGTTGTCGTTGAGGATGTTATTGTTCCATTCGGGACCGCCTGCATCCGCCCAATGCTGGTAGACCTTGTTGGTGCTTCCGGACGCATCCGTGAACGCGTCTGTCGCAACTTGGTCATCCGCGCTACCCGCTACACCATCGGCGCCGGTCCCGATCGCCGTCAGCAGGAACGTGGCACCCGCCGAGTCGTCCGGATCGACGTACCAGGAAGTCGTGATGCTCCCGTTGGCCAGTCCGTCGAGATCGCCAATGCCGCCGTCAACTACAGACCAAGGGTCGTGCCCCGACCCATCACTGTTGGCGAGCACGTCGTCGAGCGTGCCCCAAAGGCCGTCGCCGCCAGGGTCGCTAACGTGCTCCACCTCAAATGTTACTGAACTGCCGACGGAGAAACCGCTGGCGGTGATCGTGGCCGTACTGCCGGGTGCGTAGTCTTCCAAGTCAGTGGTGACAAGTGGTGCGCTCATTTTCATTCCCCTCATTCATATGCTTCTTACGGGGCGTGCAGTTCCATGAGGCAACGCACGAATGATTGCCGCGAGTGCTTGCGGAGGCAGCCAAGTCGATCGCTTGCTCAACCGCGCCGGCAGGTCAGCGGGCGGTCAGTATAAGAATAAAGTTTTACACAAATCGCGGATTTCCCCTCTCATGGGACCCGTGCAAGGTGTATAAAACTGGAGCCTTCGTCTAAATGTGAACAACACACATATAACAACGCTCTCGCTGTTTGGGCAGTTACAGCGTGGCGGCATAGTACTTCCGTACTAAGGTACAGGGTCAAGCGCATGGACAAGCGGGCAAACATACTTCGCATCGGTGCCTTTGCCGAGGCGGCAGGTGTCAGCGTAGAGACCATCCGTTTCTACCAGCGCAAGGGCTTACTGCTCGAGCCGGACAAGCCACCCGGCGGCATCCGGCACTACAGCACGGTCGATGTAGCGCGGGTCCGCTTCATCAAGTGTGCCCAGCGTCTGGGCTTCAGTCTCAACGAGGTCGCTAGTCTGATTGCAGTGGATGATGGCTCGAATTGCGACAAAGCGCGTGAGATCGGGGCGGCGAAGCTCGCCGATGTGCGCGCCCAGCTTGCTAATCTCCATTGCATTGAGTCGGAGCTGGCCAACTTAGTTCACCAATGCTGCGTGAAGCGTCACTCAGTGTCTTGCCCGTTGATCTCGGCGATGCAGAAACAGAAATAGGGTGGCGGTTTCAAGGCTGAAGCGCAGCGGGTCATTGAATTGACGTGGCGCTTGACGGGACGATGCCAGTGTTTTGGCGAACACCTCCAGCGGTGTGTGCCACGCGTGCGTGGGGTTCTGTCGCAATAGCGGTGCCAGGCAAAGCAGGTTCGCGTCCTACGCGTCGCTCTCAGAAAGCCAGCGAATAAAACTTCGTTGCCGCGGACGGGGCGTGACCAAGACAGTCCATCTGCCCTTTCCTGATCATGGCATTGTTTCGATGCCGGCAATCAGCGCTCGCGCGCAACGGAAACACTTGAAGCCGAGCATCGGCCTCACGATACGTGTGACGGCCCGATGGTCCTGTTCGACGATCACTTGAAGTGTGAAGACAGGAACAGGCTGTATTGCGCCGACCGCCGCGACGCAGGTAAGCAGGTGCAATGTGTTCATTTGAACGATGGTAGGACCCGTATAAGTCGTCGGTCTATCCGCTGGATCGTCCCCCAATTTGGAAGGAAGTATGAAATGACCGATGACTTTGATCACCTGTTCGCGAGCAATCGGGACTGGGCAATTGCCACCGAGGCGCAACGGCCGGGGTTCTTTTCTCGCCTCGCACATCAGCAGAATCCAAGATACATGTGGATCGGATGCGCGGACAGCAGAGTGCCTGCCAATCAGATCACCGGTTTCGATCCGGGCGAAGTCTTCGTGGACTTCCCCGAGCCCTGTCGCGAAGGTCCGGGGACGCCAGTCCTTCGACATAGCCAAACGCGAATAGTCGTTGGCGAAACACAGAACGATTTCGCGAGGTCGTCGCGGTGTCGAGCGAGCTGAAAAAAAGGACGCCACTGCGCGGGATCTTCGACTGGGGCTGTCCGCGGCTGAACCGGGGCGCGACAAGCAAGCCGATGCCACCTGCCGATAGAACACTGCGGCGCGTGATCTCGATCAGGGCTTCGCCATAGGCTGCCCGTTCTTGCCCACCTTGCTCGAACTCTACGATGCGGCGTCCAATCTCCCAGTAGGTCGCTGTCATCAGGGCGTTGACGCTGCGCGCGGCAGCCCGGCGGGACTGGATCTGGCAGGTCACCAGCGCGGGACGTCATTCCTGCCGCCCGATCGGTGCGAATTCTTCATGTCGGGCTTCCAGTTGGGCGTCAGGTCTGAGGTTCCGCCCCAGCATTGCCCCTTGTCTGGCAACTCCTCATAAGTCCACATCACGCACTCGGTGTCGTATTTGCACTTGAATTCGCAGTCCCCCTGGCTCGCCACCTTTCCGTAGTAGATGGCTTCCGGGGACGCGCAGCGCGCGGGGCCGATGATGTCCCATCGGTCGGTGCCGGTATAGCGCGTCCAGTCATGGGCGTAAGCCCTGTGCACCGACACCGCGGTCGGCTCCTTCGGTGGAGGCGGGCAAACCAGGGCGCCGCTCTCGATGGTCCGCAGCAGGGTCTTCTTCTCTTCCAGCGTCCGGGCGAGTGCCGTCAGCGACTGTTGGATGGTCTCGGCCTGCCGGATGTCGTGGCGGTCGAACACCGGAACTTCGGCCGTCTCCTGCGCATCCTCCACGAGATCGCGAACCCTCTCCTGAAATGCCTGGAGGGGGTATTCGAGTCGATACCGGAGAATCGGCTGCAGGTCCGTCAAGAATCGCTTCGCGACGCGCACCTGGACGATCAGTGCGCGCAATACGCCTTCCTTGCGATTCAAGTCTGCCCTCAGTTCCTGCAGCCGGCGCGCCTCGGTCCCTCTGAGGTTGATCCTGGCATTCAGGTCCGTGAGTTCCGCCACCGCCAACGAGTACTCGGTGTTGACCGTTCGCAGTTGGAGCGTGGTGTCTTCGATGGCGCCGACGACGCCACTGCCGGTGAGGTCCGCCGCAACTTCCCAGTTGACGCATTTCGGATCGGTCATTCCCCACCCGGCTTGCTGGTTGCACCAGATCCGTGTCTTGTGGCGGGCCCAATATCCGGCCAGCTTTTCCTCCAGTTCAAGCCGCTGCTTTTGCAGCAGGGGCAACCTGGCTTGAACCTGCGCGTATTTCGCTGACAACTCGCGGGCCTGTGCGTCGGCACCCAATTCCGCCGTGTACGCATCGGTGATCTGCGAGACCACCTGTTTCAGCTGCTCCTGGTTCTGCGCCATGGCGCTGTCGGCCACGGCGACCTGGCGCTCGAAAGTCCGTTCCAGCGAGGCAACCGTCGAACGCATGCCGCTCAGGATGGCCTCGGTACCGGCGACGTCGCCCCGCTCCATCGCCGCGGCCGCCAGGAGCAGGGCATTCACCGTGTCCTGCGTGCGTTGCAGCTGGCCCTGGCCCTGCGCCGGCACGGCGAACAGCAGCAAGGCCTGCGCCGCGGCGACCGCGACGATGCGAACCCAGCGTCCCAAGCGCGCCGTGGGTCGACCGGGGAAGGGTGAGCGGCCCATGCCCTACGCCAGGACGCCGGCTGCGGACCGCGTTGTCATGCGGCGATCTTCAGGCGATCTGTGTCGTCCTTGGCGAGCTGGATGTCCTTTTCGACGACATCCAGTTGCTTAACCTCTGCACCGATCTTCTTGGCGAGATCTGCGCTCAGCGACTTCGCGAGCTTGCGGGCTTCCTCGATGCTCGGATTGCGCATGAACGTTTCGTCCATCTTCTTCCCCACCGCTTCGATCGCTGTCGAATACTCGTTGCAGACGATTTGCAATGCCATCCACTTGGCGCTCAGCTGGAGGAGGTCGAGCTGAAACCATCCGGCGGAGTAGTCCTTGATTCGCATCGCCTCGGGCTGGTCCATGAGGTCGGTGATCAGCTCGGTCGTTTCGCCCCTGCTCAGGTTCTTGCAGCCCAGTGCAATGGCCGTCCAGAATTTCCTCAGCTGACCAACGATCACGTGGATTTCCCGCAAGGCGCCAATCGCCTGCTGCAGGGAATCGACCGCTGCCTGCGCAAGATCGGCCGTCACGCCTTCGTTCTGCATCTGCTTCGTCAGCTCGGCGACCTCGGCCAATGCATCCCGCTGTTCTTTCTGGAGTGCCATCAACATGTCCAGGTACTTTGCTTTCTCCTTGGCATAGTTCGACGCGATCTGCGCGTAACCGTCCGTCGAGTTGCCCAGGCTTTCGCCAGTCGTCTGGAGCGCCTGGCCGACGCCGGACACGACTGAGGCACCGGTGCTGTTCTCCGCAGGCGCCGGCGGTCGCGCGGGGGTGCTTCCCTTGAGCTTCAGGAGATCGGCCTCGGCCTTGGCGAGGCTTTCCTTGGCAGACTTGTGCTTCTCTTCCGCTGCCTTGTGCTGCGCCTGCACCTCCTCGACGTCCACGGAATCCTCGATCGCCTTCGCATACCGCGCGGAGGCCTCTCGAAGCGCCGCCTGCGCGGATTCGAGGCTGGCCTTCGAACGGGACACGGCCTCTTCGGCTGCGACCCGTGCCTTGTCGTCCACGACCGGGGCGGGCGCGGCAGGTGGAGGCGCGACTGGCGAGGGCGGATTGCCGGCCTTGTTCTGTTGGGGCGTAGGCAGGCGCGACTCGGCCAGCGCCGCGGCAAGCTCAGTCCCTGCGCGCAGCGGTGCCGTCTTCAAGGCCAGGCCAGCCGAGATGCCGGATCCGATGCCCTGCATGATCGAACTCGTCAGTCCCATGATGAAGACGCGCGTGTCCGCGGTCGCCTGGGCGGCCTTGGCCTCTTCGTACCGGGACTCGACCTTTGGAAGCTGCTCGGCTATCTTCTCGCTCAGCTTGAGCATCCGATCGTGGCGCTCTTCCGCCTTGCGTTGCCGGGCTTCAGCCTCCAGCTTCTTGTCGTGGTTGAAGTCGCGGGTTGAAACGGTCGCCTTGAGAACCTCGAGCGCTTCCCCGGACATGCCCTGGAAGCGCGTCTCGAGCTGGCTCGCGGTCGTCGTCATCTCCTTCGCGATCTGCTCGCAGCGCTTGAGCACGTTGACAGCCTTGTCCTCCTGAAGCCTGTAGAGGAAGCGGAAGGCCCGGCCCAGGGCGCCAAGCACAACCCCGGAACTCTCGCCAAAGACCACCAGCGCGCTGCGCATGTCGTCCGCGGCGGCGCCCAGTTTCGCCTGCAGGTCGATGACCATGGCCAGCAGGGACACCTTGGTGTCAGGGTGCCTGAAGCCGGAGACGCCGCAAGCGGCAATGTTCAGCAGGTCGTCGGATCGCTCCAGGCCGCTGACGATCTGGTCGATCTTCAGCGATTGGACCAGCCGGTCCCTGGCGATCTGGACCAGCGCGCTGTCGCCAGGTGGCCCGGCGATCACGTCGTAGGTCACCTTGTCAAGCACCACGATGGCATTCGCTTGTTGCGCGCTTGAAGTCACTGCGTCACTGCTCATGGGTTTTCCCAGTTCGTTCAGTTGGAGGGCTTGCTTTTTTGCGCGCGCTTCACGCATTCGGGATCGCGGGGGGGGGGCGCGCCGGCGGATGCAGCTCGGCGCTGCCGAAGTAGGTTACGGTGCGGCGGCCCCAAAAGGTGAAAATTTGTTAGGTGTTACCCCTCTTGTCGATGCGGACTTCACCGCTCAGGGTACCGCGTACTCAACTTATCGAGGAAAGCATGGACCTCAGCACCTGGAAGAGAAAGCACGGCGAGTGGACCTCGGCGAGAGATCGACTGGGAATCAAGTCCGGCTACGTGAAGGATGTGAGCATTGGAGATTCGATCGACAACGTATCCAACGAATGGAAGAAGTCGCTCGACAAGCTGCAGAGCGCTCTGCGCGAATTGATAACGGACATCGGGAAGTACAAGGACGCCGTCAGGAAAAAATATCCGGAGGCGGTGGACTGGCTGGAGAAGAACCTTGAAAAGAGCGCAATGGACCTGGAAAAGGAGGCCATCAACGCCTTCCAGAACGCGGATGCCTGCGTGAAGCAGATCGAGATCTTCAAGACGGAACGCGCCAAGTACTCGTTCCCCGACGGCGACGCTTTCCTGAAAGTCTGGCGCAACCTGAAGAGTCCGCAAGACTGGCCGACCGACTCCGCGCGCCTCTATGACCAACTCCGGGCCAGTGCCAATCGTTTTCGCCGCTTCGCGACGGAGATACAAGGCTACGCCAGGAACATGACGGTCGTGGTGCCGGGAAAGGTGCAGGCCGGGGATTTTCTCGAGGAGGCCGAGCGCATCCTGGGTGAGTCCGATGCCCTGCTCGATCTTGCAGAGACGCAGCAAGTGGGCAGTGAGGCCTTCCAGGACAAGGCGCGATTCTGTCGCGACACCTACGTCATCATCGAATACGGGGTGTCGCAGCTCGCCGAGAATGCCAAGCGCTATTCGGGGATCGAGAAAACCGCGAAGCCACGCATCCTTTTCCCTTCCAGCGGCTGAAGTGCCCCTCGCAAGCCAGCGCGCCCGGTGGGTCGATGCGCCTGGCCGTGCGCGTTCCCTATGTTTGCATCGTTGTGGAAGGGGCTCGCCGTGTACGTAGACAAGCAGGCGTTCGTCGACGAGGTCAGGCGGGAATACGCGACCATCAAGGGCCAGAACATCTGGGCGAAGAAGTACTTCGAGCAGGAAATGCCCAGCGACAGTGGCTTGCACCAAGCCGAAGTCAGCGCCCAGCGCTGTTGGGCGCTCTACACCGCCAGCCGCGACAACGCACTTGGGTTTCTGCTGCTCGGCGAGGTGAGCATGCGCAGCAAGATCGCGCTGGTGCAGAACTTCGGGCTGAACTCGGCATTCGGGCATGAGGACGACGAGCCCTGGCTCAGCCCTTGGCTGGGGTCGGAGATCAAGAACCCGCTCGAAGCCCAGGCCCATCTGTCGAATATCGATCCTGCGACGCTCGATGCCCGCAAGCACGCCCACCTCGGAGGCTTGCAGGGGCCCGGGAGCATCCTGAGCGATCGGCTCTGGACGCCCCTCATGAACGACGCGTGGCTGCTGGGCGGTGTTCACAAGGAGCAGAGCTTCCACCTGGTCACAGAGGGGCTCGGCGAGCAGAAACTCGTCGCGGCAATGGATGCCTTGCGGGACCAGGCCCTGCTTGAGCAGACCCGAGCCGATCCCGGTGCCTCGCCCACGTCGAACAACGCCACCTTGCAGGTGTTGGTCCAGGAGGTCTGGCGCCAATGGTTCGTCGACAACCCGCAGTACCTGTACGAGAGTTGGGGGCCGCGCGTGCTCACGCGCGAACTGCTTGGGCTGATGAGCTTCGGCTACCAACCCATGTTCACACGACAGGAACTGGGATTTCGCTGTACCGACGCAAGGCGTGCCGCCGACGCCACGATCAGTGCCTATTCGGATGCACTCGACCGACTCGGTCTGCACAAGGGCAATGACCCAGCCGCGCGCAGCGCGGTGCTACAGGCGCTATCGGCCTGGCTGTTCGCTCGCGACGACGTGCTGAAGTGATGTGCCGTTCACCGCGGGCGGCCGCGGGGCTTGCCATGGCACATCGCGTGCGCTCCGGGGGCGTTTTCATCACGATCGCGGGCATGAAATCCGTTCTGCTGCTGCAAGCCGCCGGCAAGGGCCTCGGTGGCGGATTCAAGGTCAGGCGCCTGCTGCCTGCCGCGAAGCGCCGTTCGGTCGGACCTTTCGTCTTCTTCGACTTCGGCCCCGCCACCGAGCAGCCCGGCAACGCGCACGACGTCGGTTTGATGTTGCGCCCAACGCATCGATGACTCCGCTTTCGATGGCCACATCGTGCGCGCGCGTCAGGCCGGGAAATTGGGGGTGCCAAGTCGCCAAGCGACGTCTCGATGACCGAATCTTCGGCGACCATCAGCAGATTGAGCCTGATGCTTTGCAGCACCATGGCGGGCGGCACGGCGGTCCAGTTGATCTCCACCGCGCACAGTGACGGATCGTCTCCGGGCTTGCCGCGGCTCGCAGTATCTTTCGCCATCGAGGATCCTGACTCTGGAGCTGCCCCACATGGCCGATGGAAGCGGTGGCGTTGCCCCTACTGCCCTCGCCCCCTCCGCTGCAACCGAATACCAACCTGCATCATCTGGGGGCCAGCAACGATCGCGGCGACCTACAAGGACCGCTGGCAAATCGAGCTGCTTTCAAATCGCTCAAGCAGAAATTGAATATCAAGACCTTCGTGGGCACGTCGGCTAACGCGGTCAGGACGCAGATCTGGACAGCACTGATCGGCATGCTGCTGCGCGCACGCCGGCAAAGCCGTGCGCCATCACGATCACCGGCGGGCACTCGCCCTGGCCGGGCAACAGCAGCGTGCCGGCACAGCACAGGTCCTTGCTCTCGAAGGAGGAATCGATGTTTTTCATCGTCGCGGCGCCCCGGTTCACGTCGCAAAAAACGAATCCTCAATTTCGATGTGCGGAATGTGAGACAGGAAGCGGGCTCACGCGTGAGTTCGTCGAGCGACCCGCAAAGGCAGCTGACGCTGGCATCCCGAAGTTCATGCCAGTAAGTCGGAATTCAGCAATGGGCCCGTGGCAGCTGCTCACCCGTATCCAAGCCGACATCCAAGCCGACATTCAAGTCAGCCGTTCTGCTCTCAGGCGGCCGCGACGACGCGCGCACCGGGATTGGCCCGGGTAGTGCATGGCTTGCGCGGCGCAGCAGCGGGTGTTCGCGGATTGCGCCACGACGGCCCGAGCCTTCGTCATTGACTGCGCATCTCATCGGGCGCATATTGCTTGCCCGAGATTTGCAACAGAAAACGGAGGTGCGGCGATGACAACGATGGCGAAGCCGACGATCGACGGTGTTCGGGAGCGCGCTCGCGGGCAGGTGATCACTCCCACCGACGACGGCTACGAAGGGGCGCGCAAGGTCTACAACGGAATGATCGATCGGCGGCCCTCGGTAGTGATACGTGCGGTCGACGTTGGCGACGTGATGGCCGGGGTCGACTATGCGCGTGAGAATGGCCTCGACCTGTCGGTGCGCGGCGGGTCGCACAGTGTCCCTGGCTTCGGAACGTGCGACGGGGGCGTCGTGATCGACCTCTCGCAGATGAAAGGCGTGCGGGTCGATCCGAATCGCAAGACGGCGCGGGCAGGCGGCGGGACCCTGTGGGCCGACTTCAATCACGCGACGTACCCGTTCGGCTTGGCAACGACCGGTGGAATCATCGGCTCGACCGGCATCGCCGGGCTGACACTTGGCGGCGGCATCGGCTACCTTACGCGCGGGTTCGGGCTGTCGCTGGACAACCTGCTCTCGGCGGATGTCGTAACGGCGGACGGACAATTCCGCGTGGCGAGTGCCGCGGAGAACGAGGATCTTTTCTGGGCGATCCGCGGCGGAGGCGGCAACTTCGGCGTGGTGACCTCGTTCGAGTACCAGCTGCACCCGGTGAAGGACATTACGGCAGGCATCTTCTTCTATCCGATCGAGAAGGTGCGCGAGGTGTTGCAGTTCTACCGCGACTACGTGGCGAAAGCGCCGGAGGAAATGGGGCTGTTCCCAGCGTTCCAGATTGCCCCGCCACTGCCCTTCATCAAAGCAGAGGACCATGGCAAGACGTTCATTGCGATCGTCTCGTGTTGGGCCGGGCCGACGGACAAGGCCGACGCGGAACTGGCAAAGATACGCGGCGCCGCGCCGGTCGTTGCGGAGATGGTCGCGCAGATGCCGTACTACGTGATCAACGGCCTTTTCGATGTGTTGCTGCCTCCGGGCCTGCAGCACTACTGGAAGGCCTCATTCGCGACCGAGTTGACGGATGGCGCGATAGAGGCCCACGCCCGGTTCGGGCCGCAGGTGCCGGTGGTGAACTCCACGATGCACATTTACCCGATCAACGGAGCCTGCCACCGGGTGAAGCCGGACGCGACCGCATGGGGCCATCGCGACGCGAGCTTCGCGACCGTGATCGCTGGGATGTGGCCGGATCCCGCTGACAACGCCAGGAACACGAAGTGGGTGAAGGACTACTACAAAGCCCTGGAGCCCCACTCGCAGGCAGGTGGCTACATCAACTTCATGGCCGAGGACGACCAGGGCCGGGTCCGGGACAATTTCGGACCGCACTACGACAAGCTGGCGTTGATCAAGCGCAAGTACGACCCGGGCAACCTGTTCCACATGAACCAGAATATCCCGCCGTAGCATGGTAGTCGGCGCGCGACGCGGGTGGCATCTGAATCGTCCACCTCGGATTTAGCGTGGCGTCGAGTGACTGCTCCTGGCGCTAATGGCGAACCACGGCTCCTGCCCGCGAGCGCGGGCACACCGGCGCATGGACAGCCCGGCACTCGTCCTGACTTTTGAGGGGCAACTGGCAGGTCGGTCAGGAAAGTGACCGTCCGGAGTGCGCCGAGGCTGTGTAGAAACACACTTGCGCGCATCGAAGTCGAGAGCTCTGCCGCTGCGGACGGCATCCCGTGCGACGACGCGCCACGGCGTCCACTGAGGCCCTCGTAGCGCTTCGTTGAAGCACGAATGAAGGCATCCAAGGGCCTATGCCCCTGCCAATCGCATCGCCTTCATCGCTCTAACAATACCCAACACGCTCGTCCCGCGCTTGAGTTTGTAAACCAGCACATGCAGACTCATTTCAGTGTCGACGTGCACCCGAATTGATCGCCCTTGGCGGGTGCGCTTTGAGCGCGCCTGACGACTGCGGCGAGGTCCCTCGTCGGTGCCAAGCCAGAGGAATCAGGTAAGAAGAAGCGGCATGCCAGGGTCGCCCTTCTGCATTGCGCGCTGATAGGCCTCCCGCCCTGCGATGCGCTGCAGGTAAGTCAGGATGCTTGGATATGACGTGAGGTCGAAGGGCATGAAGTAGCGCATCGTCGTCAACGAGAAGAAGGTCATGATGTCCGCGGCGGTGAAGCTCTCGCCGGCCAGGAATGGCGCATTGCCGAGTCGCTTCTCGATCAGCGCGAACGCACCAGCAAGTCGGCCGTTCAGACGCGCGGCGATGGGGTTGTCAGCCGGCACGTTCAGTCGGCGCAGGATCATGTTGCGACCCATGTTCGGCTGGAAATTCCCGTTGGCGTAGTGCCACCAGAAGATGTAGTCGACGTAGTCCGGGTGGTCCGGTCCGAGCGTCAGGCGGCCATCGCCGTACTTCGCAATGATGTATTCCACAATGGCGCCGGACTCCGCAAGCAGGAGATCCCCGTCGCTGATCACGGGCGCCGTCCCGAGCGGGTGCAGCGCGACGAGTTCCGGGGGTGCCAACGCGGTGACCGGATCCCGTACATAGTGCTTGAGTTCGTACGTCAGGCCGAGTTCCTCGCAGAGCCACACGATACGCTCTGATTGCGATTTGCCGAGATGGTGGATGGTCAGCACGGTGCTTCCTTCAAGATGGGACTCTCGATCATCGCAGGGTACGCGCTTCAAGCCTCCGAGGACGCGGCGATTGCGCAAGACCGGCCGTGACTGCTGCCAACCGACCGTTTCGCATCGCTGTCGCCGAGGTCATGTGCCGCTACTGGTACGAGACATTGACTGGAGTCGCCGCCATTCGTCGTGGGTCTCGATCGTGATAGGAAGAGTTGTCACAATAGACGCATTGCTGGATTGAGTTCGTCTTGCGACTTGCGCGTTGTTCAGGGTCGTGAATGCGTGAGCCGCAACGCCCGCATCGGCGCGCTAGACGCCGCGCGGCACACCTGTGGGAACCGCGGAAACGCCAGTCCTCCCGCTTGTATCGTCTCGAAGAAGCGAGAAGGACAGATCTTTCCGGGGCCCATGGCGCGCCTCGTATCAGAAAATCCTGCGCATGGTCAATTCATCGCGACCCACCAGGAGATGCAGCGCCGGCCTCCTCATGTATCGCCGCAGCGGGGGCGTGCTTGAGGTGCTGCTGGCCCACACAGGTGGGCCGTTCTGGGCGAAGCGCGACCTCGGCGCATGGACCATTCCGAACGGCGAATTCCGGGGGGAGTCCGAGGACCCACTGGAAGCTGCCAAGCGCGAGTTTTCGGAGGAAGCAGGCTTCGCAACCGGCACCCGCTGGGTCAGCCTCGGCGAAGCACGGCAACGCAGTGGCAAGCTCGTCTTGGCCTGGGCCTTCGAGGGCGACTGTGACCCCGCAGCTTTGGTCTCCAACACCTTCGAGATGGAATGGCCACCGCGTTCGGGACTGATGCAACCCTTCGCAGAAATCGATCGCGCAGCATGGTTTTCGGTCGATGCGGCGCGCGTACATATTCTCGAAGCGCAGATCGTTTTCATTGAACGGTTGCAGGCGCTGCTCGACTGAATTGGTTCGGTCAACTATGCTGCATCCGCCACTCACTCTTGCCGACGGTCAGCGTATCGCAATGCCCGAGATTTCGCGATTGGCCTTGGCTGAGGGGCGACTTCGCGTGAGACCGGCACACCCCTTCGTGACCGCCTGGGCATCGTTGAATATGGCCTTCGCCCCCTCACTGGTGGAATCGTGGGTTCCGGCGGCCGTCGGACAAGGCAGTGACGATGGAGGTAGTTGTCGCGTGTCAACGACCGCTTCCATATGTCGCGAAATGTCGTTCTTGGGCTCAAAGGAGCCTTCGCCGTCCTTTCCAATTAATTACCGCTTACCTCTGACTCGGGAGCGTGGCGAAGACTACAACCGCGCGGTGCGTTCGCAGCGCATGGCGAGCATGGGTGTGCCACTACGGCGGAAAGGCGTCGATGCGTGGCCCCGCAGGCCAGCGATCTGGCCGAGTGCAAAGGCGGCGGTAATGCGACCGACGAGATGCGCCGCACGAGTGGGCGCGCGGGCGCGCACTTCCTGGACGCCGGCCAAGGTGATAACCATAAAGGTTCCGCCCACGAGCAAGGCCGACGCTGCGATGGTCCAACGATTCGCCCGCAAGGCGGGCAGCAACACACCCAGGCCCATCAGGAGCTGGCAGGTGGCCCAGGTCTTCAGTCGCTTTGCACCCTGCAGCAGCCGCGCGACGAGCAGCGTGGAAAGCGCCGCCGTGACGCCGAAGATCGGCCACGCGAGGCTGAACACACGCGGGTCGTCCACCACGGTGCGCGCCAACACTGGAAGGAAAGTAGCTGGAAGGATGTAGCCGAATCCCATGATCCCGTAGCAGACGACCAGCCCGCGCGTGGCTCCGCCGACACGCGAGCCGCCGCCTTCGGTTCGCGATGCGGCGGCGCCCATGGGGGGCGGCAGGCGTGCGATGACCCAGAACGCGGGCAGCGCGAGCAGCAAGGCCAAGCCGCCGAGTTGCATCCACAACGCAACGGAACGGACGCCCGCCGCGACCGCGAGCAGGCAGTGAAGCCCGGCGATCGCGATGCCGCTGCCGGCTCCGGCGTAGACCCAACCGCTCGTGCGGCTGCCGCCCTGTTGCGCAAGAGCGCCCAAGCACCACACGCTGGTCGCGACGAACACCCAGGCTGACGCGGCACCCGCTAAAAAGCGCAGCGGCAGCCAGACCGCGGCCAGAGGCCAAGCCATCGCGGCGGTCAATGCCGCCGTTGCGAGCAGCGCCAAGACAGCGAGCGCCCCAGCGCGCAGCGGCATGCGGGCGGCGGTGAGCGCGCGCGCGAGATAGCCCGCGTAATTGGCGGCGGCCAACCAACCGCCTCGCTCGACGTCCAGCAGGTTCTCGTCCAACATCAACGGCAGCAACGGTGTGAAGGCGAACCGACCAATGCCCATCGCTGCGGCAAGTGAAAGCGCTCCGGCCAGGGCGAGCAGCGCGGGATTGATGGGGCGCTCTTGCGCTGTCATGGCCACGCATTGCATCGAGAATCGAAGGCTCACACAAATGAATAAATCTGGAGCATCGTTCCCGCAATGAGAAGCATCGACCTCGACAGCTTGGACATCTTTCGCACCGTGGCGACTGAAGGCGCGGTGATCAGGGCGGCGCAGAAGCTGAACCGCGTGCAGTCGAACGTGACCACGCGCATCAAGCAACTCGAGCAGCGCCTTGGCCGCCCCCTGTTCCGCAAGCAGGGCCGCGGCTTGGTGCTGTCACCCGAAGGCGAACTGTTGCTGTCCTACGCGCAGCGGCTTTTCCGCCTCGCAGACGAGGCAGAGAGCGAGTTGCGCACGGGCCGCCCGATGGGCGTACTGCGCATCGGGTCGCTCGAGAGCACAGCTGGCAGCCGGCTCGCGCCCGCGACGTGCCCGGCGTGCGGAGCGCGGCAGACCTGATGGGCATGAGCATGGTGGCGTTCGCCACCGGCTGCTCCTACCGCAAGCGGCTGGAAGACTGGCTGAGTGGCTCGGCGCTAATGCCCGCGCGGACACTGGAGGTGGCGTCGTACCAGGCCATGATCGCGTGTGTGGCGGCCGGAACAGGTTTCGCAATCGTTCCACGCTCGCTGCTGGTGTCCCTCAAGGCCGCAAAAGAGGTGCAGCAGCACGCATTGCCGGTTCGGGTACGTCGCAATCACACGCATCTGGTGTGGAACGGCACGCCGTCAACCGCGCTGCTGCGTCTCCAGGAACTCATAGTTGCGTAATGAGCTGCGCGCGGCATGCGGTGCGGCGCTGGCAGCTTCCAATCGGTTGAAGGCGCGCTTCAACGAGGCGGAAGATCGCATCGGCACCCTCGCGCGGCCGTTGCACACTCAAACCCACCGCTTTCAAGCGCGCCCGAGCCGCCGTCTCCAGGACCGAAAGCAGGACGCGGTTCACGACGCCCTGCTCGCTGGGACGACTGTCTTGGTGCGGGTGACGTATTCGACCAGTGCTTTCAGCTTTGTCGGTTGGTCATGCCTGCTGGGGTAGTACAGGTAGAACCCCCGGGAACGTCGGCGAGAACTCCGTCAACACGCGCCTGAGCCGTTTGGCGCGGACATAGGGTTGCGCCAATTGCTCGAAGGTGTAGGCCAGTCCAACGCCCTCGAGCGCCGCCTCCACGCCGAAAAGCGTGTCGCCGCTGGTCAGATTGCCCCGAACTTCGTAATCAGCCACGTCGCGGTGTGCAGTCAACAGGAAATCCACGGTCTGCCCGAGTTTGTCGACTGCGCGGTACAAGTACCTCCACTGGCCGCCCACCAGCACGCAGGTCTCGTCGACGCGCCAGGATGGACCGACCGGCAGCTTGCGCCGGCGCAGCACCGCCGCCAACACCGGCAAC
This sequence comes from Variovorax humicola, assembly GCF_037889915.1. NCBI lineage: Bacteria > Pseudomonadati > Pseudomonadota > Betaproteobacteria > Burkholderiales > Comamonadaceae > Variovorax > Variovorax humicola. The sequence goes on from NZ_JBBKZV010000017.1 coordinate 16,277, forward strand.
ACCTTCATCGCCAACGGTTCACCGTGGCGTGGTCGACCAGTACACCACGCTCGGCCATCATCGCTTCGATGTTGGCGCAGGCTCAATGGGTAGGCCGCGTACCAGCGTACGCAGACCAGCATCACCTCCAACGTGAAGTGCAGCCGCTTGATCACACGGCGCAGTGTCGAATTCGCCAACTGGATGTGCAGCGGGACCATGGGGACATTTTCGCCGGTCGGCCTGCTGCGACAGAACCCCATGCAGGGCCTGAGGGGGAAGACGGCAAGTCCGATTGCATCTGCGCGGCACGCCAACAGAGTGCGAATCCAGTTCCTTTCACTGGCGCGTTCACTCGTCGTCCACGCTGTCCAGGGCGATGCGCAGCGCCTGCACGCCAACGGCCACAACCAGCCCGGTCAGAAAGATTCCGCACAGTCCGATCAAGATCGCCAACAACCGCGTGAAGGCCGCCCTGGGAACCAAGTCTCCATAGCCGATGGTTAGTCCGGTGACGAAGGAGAAGTACAGCCCGTCGCCCAGTGGCCAACCTTCCAGCTTTGCGACAAGCACGCCCAGCAAAGCGGTGAGCACGAGCAGCGCCGACAAGATGGGCCAGACTATGCCCAGCCCGCGCCAAAGTTCATGGATAAAGCGACTCTTCAGTGTCTTCGAATTTGTCATCTGGTACTCGCTGGCCCTGGTAGGCCCGTGACTTGGCAACACGGTTTTGGATCAGGCCCGTGGTTGCAGCGGATGCGGCATGGCTCAAGCACTGCGATCGGCCATCCTGCCAAGCTCGCCATGTCAATCGCATCCCCGACTTCAAACTCCCCCAACCTGTGGACATCCAAATTCCTCCAGGCACGCCAAGGGTTGCATCATATTGATCGGTCACGCGTCGGCAGTATTTCCCGCGCAGACGAGACCCCCGATTGACACACGGCTGCCGCTGCCCCTATGGTCGGCCTTCCAATCGCTGGTCGACGTCATGGCAACCTTTTCCCCATCTTGTAGTGCTGCCGAGGCGCTAGCCCGACTTCAGGAGGGTAACGAGCGCTTCATGCAGGGTCGCGCTCGCTTTCCCACGGTCCAGAAGGAGGTCTTGGCCGAACTTGCCAAGGGCCAGCAACCTTTTGCCACCATCCTGGGTTGCAGCGACAGCCGGGTCCCGCCTGAACTCGTGTTCGACGCCTCCTTTGGCGAGTTGTTCGTCATTCGGGTGGCGGGCAACGTCCTTGGGCCGAGCATCTTCGGTACGCTGCAGTACGCGGCCTCGCATCTGCATACGCCACTCTTCGTTGTGCTGGGACACGAGGGTTGTGGCGCGGTGGAAGCCGCCATCGGTTCTCGGTTCCACCGCACCAGGCAATTGAGCAGGATCGAGATCCTGCTGGAGAACATCGTGCCGGCGCTTGAAGGGCTCGACGACTCGCAACCTGCCGCGACGCTGCTCCACCAAGCCGTGGAAGCGAACGTGCGTCACACCGTCCAGACTTTGCGCAACACCCCTGAGGCCCAGGCGCGCGAGCGCGAAGGCCTGATGAAACTGGTCGGCGCCGTGTACGAGTTGGAGACGGGGCGTGTCCGCTTCCTGGAGCCCGGCGATTAGCAATGGGGCCGCCGCCAAGGCCGATTCCTCAAGCGACGGGGATCCGCCGGCCCCGCGAGGCGCAGCAGCGCCCATCCGGATGAATCCGTGACGAGGATTCCGCAAAGATGCGATCGTCGCGACGCTCGATGCCTCAAAGCCAACCCGGCACGGCCTCAACATCGGCATTCAGCAGGCGGCGATGCCGCGGTTCGGCCTGGGCATCGCGCCCATTCTTGTGACGCAGTTGCTGAAGGTCGTGGAGTGGCACTGGATTTTTGCAATCGTCTCGATCCCCGGGCTAATAGTGGCGTATCTGCTGTACCGCGTGCTGTGCGACACCGATGCGACCAAGGCGGCGCAGCACACGTCGACGCATGACGCGAGCGAGCGCTGGACCGAAGTTTTCAAGTACCGCAACATCCCCCTCAACATGGTCGGCATGCTGTGCTGGCTCACCTGCCTGGTCGTGCTCAGCGCGCTGCTGCCGAGCTACCAGATCGACTCCCTCAAGCTCTCGGTCGAGCAGATGGGCTTTGTACTCTCGGCCATTGGCTTTGGCGGCACGCTGGGTACGCTGGTGATGCCCGGCCTTCCGATCGTTTCGGCCGCAAGCCGATCATGCTGATCTCGGTAGTCGGCGCGTCGATCGGGCTTCACTTCCTGATGGCCACGGGTGCCGAGCAGGCACGCCTGTTTCTTTGGCTGATGGTGACGCTGTGCTTCGTGTTCAGCATGATCTGCCTGACCGTGGGGCCGCTCAGCGCAGAGTCAGTGCCGGCCAAGCTGATGTCGACAGCATCGGGCATCGTGATCGGCGTGGGCGAAATCTTCGGCGGTGGTATCGCGCCGGTTATCGCAGGCTACGTCGCGCAGACCTTTGGCATCCAGTACATCATGCACTTGGCCGCTGTTGCGCTCGGCGTTGGATTCATCGTTGCGCTGTCGAAGGAAACCGCGCCCGGCAAGACAAGTTCTGAACCCGCGGTTGGCTCGCCAGCGAGCATTTGAGGCAGGCTTGTGGACCGGGTTGCCCGGTATCGAACCATCCGCCCGCGCAGGGCCTTGGGTGAAAGGGCGCCTTGGCTGGCACTCAAGCGCTAGTCGAGCTTCCACGGGCTACGGGCGGGGCATGAAACCACTTGGAACTTGTCCGTAAATCATGTTGACGTCGGCAGGTACCTTGCGGAAGGCAATGATGGCAGCGGCGAGGTGGTTGACATGTAGCACTGGCCTTCGACGACCGGCGCCACGAAACCTGCCCAACGGCCTTGCGCGTCGCGGGTCGGCAGGCTCGTGTCGCCAGGCTCGAAGTCCTCGAAATCCTGCAGGACGACGTGCACTTCGGTGGCACCCGGCGCCCAGACGCGAAACGTCGCGCCGCCGGCCACCAGGGTCGCGCCCAACGGCGTGTCGGGGGTCACGTTCTGCATTGAAGCGGGCATGGTGTGGCTCCTTCTCGCTTGCGCCGTCGGGGGTCACGAGGTCAATGGCCGGTCAACCGATCGACCATCGCCTTCACGGCGCTCAACTGCACGCCACTTCGGACCATGAATGTCGGACCGGTGTACGGCGCGCCGAACAAGCTGCCCCACCAGTCCCAGCACCCTTTCGGATTGAAGGGCAGCACCGGGCTCTTCATCGCCTGCGGATAGAGCACGATGAGGCGGTTGGTGTCGGCCCAGCGATTGAAGCCGACCGACCCGTAGACCGCGGGGCCGACGCTCTGCGCGCCTTGCAGGCAGCCGTGGAAGACGACGTGCACGGCACAGCCAGCGCCACTGGCGGCGCAGGCGGTCGGGATGTAGACGAAGCCCAACGGGTCGAGGCTCGTCGCCGCGCTTGCGAACTCGCGCTGGTCGAATGGCCGAACGGTGGACGACAGCGCGGAGGCCGGCGCCTTCAAGGGGCCGTGAATGTGCTTCAGGATCTCGCGCGGCTGGTCGTAGCGCTTGCCGTGGACCAGGCAATGCACGATGTAGGGATCGCGACTGGCGCCGCAGTCGTCGCTGGCCGATGGTGCGATGAAGGCATGCCCGGCGGACAGGTCGATGACGTAGGCGAGACGGCCCGTCGGCACTCCGGCCGCGCGGTAGAAATCTCGCGTCGCTGCGGTGGACGGTAGTCCGACCGTCGAATCCTTCCTGCCGTGAAAGAGGTAGACCTTCTGCCTGGCGATGCCCGACAGCGGATCGAGTTGACCCGCCGCCTCAAGCTGTCGTGTGGTCGCCCATGCCAGCGAGCCGGACGGGCTGCCCGTCATGCACGCTTGCACATTGCCGAACGCAGTGTTGGCGCAGTTGTACGGGCCGCCCGCGATGCTGGCGACGCCGATCACGCTGCCCGAGAACGCGACCGCGTACTGCACCGCCATGAAGGCGCCGGACGACAGGCCGGAGACTGACGTTCTCGCGCCATCGGCATGCAGCGCGGGCAACGCGTCGGCGGCGCCGGCGGGCCCCGAATTGGCCGCGGCGAGCGACATGAACAGCGAACACAGACCGAATCGGATGCGACGCATGGAACCTCCGTCGATGGTGACCCGGGCAATCTATTGTTGCGATGCAGCACGAAGGAGCTTAGTGCTCCCGGCGGGGTTCGCATCACCCGGTTTGATGACGAAGATCGATGAAGTCTCGTGCGCAAAGCACAGCGAAAGGGCTTGCCTGTGAGCGATCGACCCCCGGGCACGCTCGGCGCCAGATGCCATGGACCGCATCTTCACTGGAATCCGTCCACCACCAGGTGCAGCGGCTTGCCACGACCCTTCATTCTTGAGCAATTCGATGAACAGTTCAGTACAAGGCACCCTGGTAAGTCGTATACCAGGAGCCCACCCCTGGGCGTTGACAGCCGAGGCCGTGGAGATCGACTGGCGTTGACCGGGCCGCTCGATACGGGGGGTCTTGCCCTTTGGCGCTCAGGTGTTGCCGTGCACGGTGTCGGCGCGAAATCCGGATTCGTCCCAGAAGCAGACTTCGCCCCCGCTTTGCCTCGCAGCCGCAGTGACGCCGGGAGGAGCGAGACGACTTCGTTCATGGCGGGGCGACGGCGATGCTTTCGAGGCCGGCCGCTATTGCACAGGTTTTGCAGCGGGTACGCCGCGCAGATCGACGTCAGAAAAATAGGAGATCCCGTGAGACTTGGTGTTGTCCGCATCGGCCTGGATCGCGACCCCCACTACGTCCGGCAGAGTATCGCCGGCCTCGGCGCCAAAGGCTCGCTTGTAATCACCCAGAAGGTTGCGGCGCTCGGTCAGCCAGCCGCCGCTCTTGTCAGTCGCGCCCGATTCGAGAACGTCCATGCGTATGCGTTTGGTGAAGGCGTTGTCGAACTCGCTGCCCTTGCTTTCCTTGACGTCCCAGACGTAGCAGAGAGTTTGGGTCGGCACCGATTCGCCGGTCGAGCTTTTCGCCAGTGCGAGCTTGGTGCGCTCGCCCACCGACAGCCGCTCGGCAGGGAAATCGAAGAAGACGCAGACCTTGGCCGCGCCGTCGTCACCGCTCCTGGTGCGCAGATCGGCCCCTTCCACGAATGCTTCGACCTTCCAGCGCCAGGCCAATGTGGCCTCGTCATTGAGCTGAACCCGAGTGGGATGCACAAGGTTGCCGTAGGACTTGTCGGCATCGACCTTGAGCACCTTCTGGCCGTCGAGCTGAGTGATCTCGAATTTCGTCGGCGCCTTGTTGGGCAAGGTCGTGAAGCGCCAGGGCGCGGGCGCCTGCGGACCCGGTGCGGTCGAGAAAGGCGTCAGCAGGCCATCGGCGCGCGCCGCCGGGGCCGCCATGCAGAGCAGCGCGGCCGCAACAGGCACCGCCGCCGAGGCGAGCGAATACCGTCCATGCCCAAACCGGAATCTCATGTTGTCCATGGCTGGCCTCTATGACTGGTGATAGTGAAATGGGCGCCGTGCGCCCGCCATCTCGGAGTTTGATACAGATGCGCAACAAGATAAATACCGCATGGGAATCGCTCGTGGACAAAAGGCGTCCGGAGGCACAGCCGTGGCTCGATTCGGCGCAAAGGTCACTCGGGAAGTCCGGGTTGCGTCGTTCAGGCATGTGGCCCTCAAACTCCTGCAGCGCGGCTGCATGTTCTGCTGCTTGGAATGGGAACCTCATGAATCCTGTTGCAAGGCGCCCGGCTCACTCATCAAATTGGGTTCGACCGAGCGCCTGGTCCGCGTTCGCATTCAGCTTGGCCGCTGCCACGCTGCGGCCCAGCGAGCAGAGCCTCATGCTCACCCTCGCGATCCTGTGCGCCCTGCCCTGGTCGCTCGGCCTTCTGCTCCTCGAATCACGACCACGACACTGGCGAGGATTGCCATCATCGACAGTGAATCGAGAAGGCGGCCGGCGGATTCGAAGATCGTGAAGCGCGCGAGCGCCAGGGGGTTCTCTGGCCGGCCAGAGCCTATGGCCGCTCGACTCCACTGTCGAAAGCCCGGGTGGCGTGTGAGCAATGGATCTGGCTGGCTTCATAGGTGATATTGGACGTAGGCATGCCGCATTTCGACCCTGCGACAAGGCCTCCGGCCAGGGTGCATTCCCTTCGGGATGACGGGAGCCCCGCTATGGCCCCTGAGTCGGAGCCGACCGCGACGCGCGCTGAAGCGGTCGTCAATGTCCGCTGATAGGGGGCTGGCGCCCCCAATTGCAATGCCGGGGCTGAGTCCTGGTTGGACTCTTTGCCCGGGCAAGGTCAGAATGGACGATATTGTTCGCAGTGCACGCCCCAGTCAGCGGCTTCCAAGGTAGAAGGGTTGTAGATGTGGCCCACGCGATCATGGGATGTTCGGCGGGTTTGGCTCTCAGACCACTGCGGTCAACGCGGTGTGGAGCTTGGACTTCGTCAGCGACAATCTCGCCGAACTGGAATCGACGGAGCAAACGGTGTCGCAGTGGATGGGGCATCGAGTGAGCTGCGTCGCGACGGAGGGTGAAATGAATGCTGATCGTTGTGCATTTCGCAGTTCCAGGACCCAACTCGTTGTCTCACTGACCCGTTGGGCCACGGCTGCACTCATCGCTGTGTCTCAGCCAGCTTTTGCCGACGTCCCATACTTCTATGTCGTCAATGCGGGCACCCGCATGGTGGGCACGGTCCTGGCGCACCGGAACGATGATGGTTCGCCGGTTGTCCTGTCGCCCAGCCACGGTGACTCCAGCCAGCAGTTCAGCGTCGAACGGCTTCCTCGTCCCGGCAATCCTGAGCCGTTGCAAGAGCAGTGGTTCTTGCTGCGGGCAAGGCATTCAGGCAAATGCCTGAAGACCAACGGTTTTCGATCCGGTGCAGCAATAGTCCAGGAGAGGTGCAGTGGGGACGCTTCTCAGATGTGGAGGTTGCGGTCCGTGGCCATGACGGCGGCAGAATGCCCCACCCGGAATAAGTGCATCGTTGGGCGTCGCACGGTCGTGGAGAACTATTACGATCGCGGCCGGCGATGCCTGCATGCGGCAAACGGCTACCTTTCCGGCCTGCCCGAACAAGGTGCCAACTTGCAGGCCTGGGACTGCATCGCCAGATTCAGCGCCCCGAACGCCGTCAATCAGGAGTGGGAACTTGTGTACGCACAGGAATGGGACGCTCCCTTCATCGTCAAATGAAGCCTTGAAAAATGACGAAACCGGCGCGACCGCCGGGCAGCCCGCGTGGCACCCCGCGAGAAGCATGTTCGTTTGTGCAGTGTCCACGCCATGTCCCGATACCTCAACAACATCGTCGAACAGGACCATCGGGCCGTCAAACGTATCGTGAGGCCGATGCTCGGCTTCAAGTGTTTCCGTTGCGCGCGAGCGCTGATTGCCGGCATCGAAACGATGCGCATGATCAGGAAAGGGCAGATGGACTGCCTTGAAGGTCACGCCTCGTCCGCGGGGAACGAAGTTCTATTCGCTGGCTTTCTGAGAGCGAACACGCAGGACGCGAACTTGCTTGGCCTGGCACCGCTATTGCGACAGAACCCGGAAGAGCGCGTCGGCCTGAGAACCTTCTCAGGTCTTCGCCGACTTCTTCGGCGCTCTACTCGCGGCTTGCAGGGCCGCCGCCTGCGCCGCGTGCTTGTCGGCACGCGAGCGCTTGTGGACCTTGCCAGCCTTGGCCTCCTTGGGCTCCTTCTTTTCCTTGGGCTTCTCCTTGGCCTGCGGGTGATGCGTCCTCACCAGCTTGTCGATGGCCTTCGCCCTCGGCTGCAGCGCTTTCGCCTGGCGCTTCGCACGCTCCTCCTTGAGCAGGCGGCGCTCCTCGGCCAGCGCCTGTTCGGCTTCGGACGGCTCATGGTCCGCCCCCAGCGAGTGGACGCGGTCCATCGTCGCCTTGTGAAGCATCGCGCCGTTCTTCGCGATGCGGTGGGTTAGCGATGCGATGCGAATGGGCATGTTGCGATCCTCACGGTGGGTGGAAGACCAATGTAGGCCAGCCCGCCGCTTCCTGCCAATCAATTTGTGTGACTTCGCCCTTGCGGCAGTGAATTTCTGCTGCAGGAGAACGGACTGTCGCCAATACTTGCTTCTGACCGCGATTGTGAATTCGCTGCCGCACCCGGCAGTGGTCGACTCCCGCAATAGATACGGGAACACCGGATGCGATGGGTGCTTCTTGCTCGTGTTGGGCTTGCGGTACAGCGCCTGGATGCCCATGCACCGCATCAACGTGCTCACGTGCCGCCGTCCCACATCGATGCCTCGCAGGCGCAGCAGTTCGCGCAGCATGCGGCTGTCGGCGAACGGGTGCTCAAGATGCAACTCGTCGATGCGTCGCATCAATGCCAGCTCGCTCTCGGAAACCGGCTCGGGGTGGTACTACACCGTGCCTCGGCTGATGCCCAGCAGCTCGGCCTGGCGCTTGATCGGCAGCGCGTGTCCGCGCTCGATCATCGCTTTACGCTCAGCAATCCGGCCTTGCTGAGCGCGCCTTCCAAAAAATCGTTCTCCAGTGTGAGCTGCCCGATCTTGGCGTGCAGCACCTTCAAATCCACCGGCGGCGTCTCTGGCGGCGTCGCGCCCCCGAAGACGCCCGCGGCGCGCTCGATCAACTGGCGTCGCCACTCGGTCACCTGATTGGGGTGGACGTCGTGTTTGAGCGCCACCTCGGCGATCGTCTTGCCGTCGGCCAGCGCATCGATCGCCACCTTGGCCTTGAATGCCGCTGAGTGATTGCGGCGGGGTCTTTTACTCATGTCGTCTGCTCTTGTCATCCGGGCTCTGTCCTCGCCCATGGGAGCAGCCTACCCACTTTGCGGCGTGTTCAGATTTGCGCGGCCGGCTCTATCGCACCGGAAAACAGAGCTGCTCGGAACTCGGCTGCTCAACACGAGCAGCAGGTGTTCGACGACGAAAAGCGGCAGCGCTCGCGCGTCGACTAACGAAGCACCAGGACAGGCGTGTGGGAATGGGTCAAGACGTGCAGCGTCTCACTGCCCATCAGCAGTCGCGTGAGTCCCCTCCGCCCGTGAGACGCCATGACGATAAGGTCACAGTCGTGGTTCGTTGCGAATTCGACGATCGATTCAGCCACGTGGTTCGACTTTGCGACAACAGCCTCCGCTCGACGAACGCCCTTTGCGAGGGCGAGACCCTTGACTGCATCGACCAAAGCCTGTGCCGCCGCGACTGAACGGTGATGTGACTCCTCGATCTGCCGCTGGCTCAGCACGGACGATCCTTCGAAATAGCTGTGTGGTTCCAGGTGTGCCACAGTGATCGCATGCAGTTCCGCGTCGGTCAGCAGGCTCAGGTCAATAGCCTTGGCAACGGCCTGTTCGGAAAGCGTGGAGCCGTCGGTAGCCACAAGAATGCGTTTGAACATTTCGGAATCTCCTTGAGAGTTGCGGAAGCCATACCATTTGACCGCGTTCTGAAGGCTCCAGAAAGCATGATCTTGCTCCCCCTGGTGTGGGTAAGAACTTATCCGTAAATAGGCAAGCTGTCGATCCGAGCCGCATTTGGGCGCGGCGATGGATCGAGATCTTGGCGAAACGTGTTGAGTCGGAGAGCATCTCATTCCTGGGGGGGGTGCAGTGCAGCAAAGCAAGCTTCGGCAATGGAAACCGGGGCATCCTCTGGTCAAGAAGTCCATCAACTGCGCGTAGTGCTGCGCGGCATCAGCCCGCTGATCTGGCGCCGGTTGCTGCTGCGAGGAGACACAAGCATCGCCCGCCTTCACCAGATTCTGCAGATCGCGTTCGGTTGGCAGGACATGCACCTGCACCGCTTCGACATCCGGGGCCGGGAGTACGGCGTCCATCGGGATGGCGGCGCCCGTTCTTCGGAACCGACGTCCACGGAGCCTTGATCGGCCAACTCAAGCTGCGGCGCCTCGAGCCGCAATAGCGGTGCCAGGCCAAGCAAGTTCGCGTCCTGCGTGTTCGCTCTCAGAAAGCCAGCGAATAAAACTTCGTTCCCCGCGGACGAGGCGTGACCTTCAAGGCAGTCCATCTGCCCTTTCCTGATCATGCGCATCGTTTCGATGCCGGCAATCAGCGCTCGCGCGCAACGGAAACACTTGAAGCTGAGCTTCGGCCTCACGATACGTTTGACGGCCCGATGGTCCTGTTCGACGATGTTGTTAGGTACTTCGACTGGCGCATCTCGGTGGGCGCACCGGAGTCGGCTTGAATGCTCTGGATGGCGGCCGTATCGGCACCGCTCTGGCACGTAGGCCGGGGGGAGATTCACCCCCAGCCTCTCGCAGAACCGGACGTGAACCTCTCGATTCATCCGGCTCCCATCATCCAACCGGTCCCATCATTCGCCAGTGCTAGATATGGTTGACCGGGAAACCAAGTCTGCACCTCCCTTCAGCGCCCAGAGCGAGAACATACAAGCCCGGAGGAGGCTATGCTGGCTACGCTGAAGCCAGCCGTCGTTGCGCTCACTCCGGCTCAATCCCCGCCTTCTTCACCAGCGTGGCGTACTTCGCCAACTCGCTCTTGAACGCCGCCTGCGCCTGCTCCGGTGTGCTGATGTTGATGGTGTTGCCTTGGTTCGTCATTGCCTGCTTGACGGCCGGGTCTTCGAACGCGGCAACCACGGCGCCATGCGTCTTGTTGACGATGGCAGGCGGCAGCCCCTTCGGACCGATCACCGCGAACCACGCGTCGACGACGAAATTGGGCAGCCCTTGTTCGGCGAAGGTCGGGATCTCGGGCGCGGCGGGGGTTCGTTGCGCCGTCAGCATGCCGATTGCGCGCAGCGCACCGCTCTTGATGTGCGGCTGCACGCTCGGCAAGGCGACCGTTCCGAAGTCGACCTGCCCGCCGATGAGGCCTGCCACCATCGGACCGACGCCCTTGTAAGGAATGTGCTTCGCTGTCACGCCTGCTTCCTCGAGGAACAGTTGCGTGGCCAGATGAAGGATGGTTCCATTGCCGCCGGACGCGAAGTTGAATGTGTCCGGCTTGCTCTTGAGCAGCGCGATGAAATCCTTGCTGTTGGTGGCCGGCACCCTGGACGGATTCACCACCAGCACCATCGGCGTGGCGCCGACCAATGCGATCGGCGTGAAGTCGCCCGGCATGTTGAAGGAAAGCGACTTGATCACGCTCGGGAAGATCACGACGTTGTTCGACACGATCGACAGCGTGTTGCCATCTGGCGCCGCGCGCGCCAACTGCTGCAGCCCGACGACGCCGCCTGCGCCGGGCTGGTTGTCGATGACCACCGACCCGTTGAACGCCTTGTTGAGTGCCGGCTGGGCAGCACGCGCGATCGTGTCCACGCCGGAGCCCGCGGCATTGGGCAGGATGAAACGGACGATGCCCGCCTGCGCATGCGATGCGGTAGACCAAGGCGCGACCGCGAGGGCCGCCGAGGCGGCCAGCATCGTGCGGCGGGAAAGGAGCTTCGTGGTGTTTGTCATGTGTGTTGTCTCCATCGTTTCTTCTGTGTCCACGTCGGGCTGTCGAAGGGTTCAGGCCACGATGCTGCGCGCCCGCAATCCCTCGACCTCGCGCTCTGTGCAGCCGAGGCCCTTCAGCAAGTCTTCGGTGTGCTCGCCGAGCTTCGGTGGACTCAATCGCACGCCCAATCGATGACCTTCCAGAGTGATGGGAAAGAGCGCCGTCTTGACGGTCTCGCCCGCCTTCGGGCCATCGGGCAACTGCATGTCGGCAAGGCCGCCGGTGGCCAGCAGGTGCTCGTCATCGTAGAGGTCCTCGGGCTTGCGAATGGGTGCGAACGGCAAGCCGGCCTTTTCCATGGCCCGCGCCAGTTCCTCCGCGCTTCGATCGGCAATCCGCTCGGCGATGGCCTTGAGCAATCGCGGCCGATGTGCGACTCGCTGGTTGTTGGTGGCCAGATCAGGTTCGGCCTTCAGGTCGGCGAAGCCCAGTGCATCGCAGAACATCAGCCACTGCGCGTCGCTGACGGCCGCAAGGAAGATCTGCTCGCCATCCTTCACCGTGAACACGTCGTACACCGCCCAGGGGTTGTCGCGCGCGGGCATCGGTGCTGGGTGCTTGCCAGTCATCGCGAACTGCAGCATGTGCTGGCCCATGAGGAACACGTTGTTCTCGTAAAGCGCCGACTGCACCTCCATGCCGCGGCCGGTGATGCCGCGCTGGATCAGCGCACCCAGCACCGCGATCGCGCCGAAGAGGCCGCCCATGATGTCGTTGACGCTGGTGCCGGCGCGCAAAGGGTCCCCCGGGCGGCCCGTCATGTAGGCGAGCCCGCCCATCATCTGGACCACTTCGTCGAGGGCTGTGCGCTGGTCGTACGGGCCGGGCAGGAAACCTTTGTGGCTGGCGTAGATGATGCGCGGGTTGACCTGGCTGAGCGAAGCGTAGTCGAGGCCGTATTTGGCCATCGTGCCGGGCTTGAAGTTCTCGGCCACCACGTCGGCCGTGGCAGCGAGGCGCCGCGCGGTTTCCGCGCCTTCCTCGCTGTGCAGGTCGATGCCGATGCTTTTCTTGTTGCGGTTGAACATCGGGAAGAAGCCCGAACCCGCACCCAGCAATCGGCGGCTGTGGTCGCCGTTCACCGGCTCGATCTTGATGACTTCCGCGCCCAGGTCGGCCAACACCATGCCGCAGGTCGGACCCATGACCATGTGGGTGAACTCGACGACGCGCAGGCCCGTCAACGGCTGCGCAACTTGTGTGCTGTCGCTCATGACAGAGCCTCCTGTTTCATCGTTCGGGGCAATCCAGCGCGCCAGAGGGTGCCATGAAGGGTCTCGCCTTCCAGCCATGTGGCCACCTTCTTGCGCAGGGCGAGCAGCGCATCGAAGTCCTGCCCGGTCTCGATGCCCATGCTGGCCAGCATGTAGGCCAGGTCTTCTGTCGCCACGTTGCCGCTGGCACCTGGTGCGTGCGGACAGCCGCCGATGCCTCCGACGCAGGCGTCGAAGCGATTCACGCCCAATTCGAGCGCGGCGTAGACATTGGCCATGCCCAAGCCGCGCGTGTCATGGAAATGGCCGCAGTTGAGCCTGTCGCCGGCGATGGGCAGCACCGCCTCGAACAGCGAGCGCACCATGCGCGGATCGGCATAACCCACGGTGTCGGCCAGGCCGATGGCTTCGGCGCCCGCGTCGAGCACGGCCTCGACCAGACGGACCACCTCGTCAGGCTCCACGCGGCCTTGGATCGTGCAACCGAAGGCAGTGCTGAATCCCACCTCGATTGTCGTCTTCGAACCGCGTGCGTCTCGCGCATCGCGAATGCGGGCAATCTCCTCGACCACCTGGTCTGGCGTCTTGCGCAGGTTGGCCAGACTGTGTGCGTGACTGGCGGAAATCGGCAGCAGCATGAGTTCGGCCTCGTAGTCCATGGCGCGCTCGGCACCCTTCAGGTTGGGCACCAGCACCGAGGCCTTCAGGCCCGGCAAGGTCTGTGCGAAGGCCAGCAGCTCGGCCGTGTCGGTCAGTTGCGGCAACAGGCGCGCCGGCACGAAAGAGCCGACCTCGATTTCGCGCTGGCCTGCGTCGTAGGCGTCGCGGATCCATTCGAGCTTGGCCGCCGTTGGCACGACCCGGGCAATGCTCTGAAGACCGTCGCGCAGGCCCACCTCGCGGATGATGGCGCGCCGGGGCAGCGGGGAAGATGGAATCAAGCGAATCTCCTTGCTTCTTGCAGGTGAAGGTCAATGCAATCACCAAGTGCGAGTTTAGAATTTCCCAAAGCAAATTGCTTCTCAATTTGAGAAGCTCAGAATTCCCGATTGGAATATCTTGCGCGACCTCGATCTCACCACCTTGCGTCTATTCGTCGCCGTCTGCGAAACCGGCAACATGGCCCGCGCGGGGGAGCACGCCCACATCGTCGGCTCGGCCATCAGCAAGCGCCTCGCACAGCTCGAAGACCAGTTGCGCACGCCACTGCTGATCCGCAAGCGCCACGGCGTCGTGCCGACGGCCGCAGGCCAGACCTTGCTGGAGCACGCACGCAGCATGCTGGATGGCGCGGCACGGATCGAGCGCGACATGGACAGCTATGTCACCGGCGCACGCGGACAGGTGCGCGTCCTCGCGAGCATCTCCACCATGGCGGGCTCGCTGGCAAACGACGTGGCGGCGTTCCTCAAATTGCCCGCCCATCGCACCATCCAGGTCGACCTGGAGGAGCGGCTCAGTCCCGGCGTGGTGTCCGGCGTGCGGGACGGCATGGCCTCGGTGGGCGTGTGTTGGGACGCGGTCGATCTTGGGCCGCTGCAGTTCCTGCCGTACCGCAGCGACCACCTTTGCGTCGTGGTGCAGCCGGACCATCCCCTCGCCTCACGAAAAAGCGTGCGCTTCGAGCACACGTTGGACTACGAGCACGTCAGCCTGCCGATCAACAGTGCGGTGCAGGTGATGCTGCAACGCGCGGCGGCACTGCTCGGTCGCACACTGATTCACCGCATCATCGTGAGCAACTTCGAGGCGGCGCTCGGCGTGGTGCGCGCGGGACTGGCCATCGGCCTGGTGTCCAGGGAGGTTGCCGAGCGGCAGGCTGCTGCCGACAACCTTCGGATCATTCCGCTGGCGGAGTCCTGGGCGGAGCGGCGCTTCGTCGTGTGCTTTCGCGATGCACAGCAACTCTCATTGGCCGCACGACTGCTCGTCGAGCATCTGGTAAAGCAAGCGGATCAATCCGCCTGATTAATCACCGTTCGTGCGTTCCAAATGCGCCCCTACTTGCAGTCTTTTGGCGCTGTCGCGGCCTCGTCAACAGAGGTCCCATTTTCGTCGATCACGGCAAAGACAACGGTCACCCCTCGGTCTCGGAAAAATTTCATGTCCGGATCGGTGCAATACAGAACCCGTTTGACTTCGCGATGCCGCGCCTTTTGCACTTCCGTCCATTCGTTGGCGCGCAAGCGAGAAGCAATGACGTATGTGAACTTGCGCCCCGGACCGACTTCTGTTGAGACAATCTTTGCGCTTGCGGTTCCCAGTGGAAGTTGAGGACTCAGTTCTTGGGCAACGACAGCAAGGTGCTGCACCACTTCGACATCTGAAAAGGCGACCGCATTCATCGTGAACGCAAGTGCGCCGATGCTGGTGAGGGCGGCCTCGACTCGTTTCATGACTCCATTTGTGATTCATCTACGGTAATGGCGTGGCAACCGGCGTCAGATCAGTCCCTGTCTGTACATCTCGCTCAACACGAAGCGCGCAATGATCAGATGCCCGAGTGTCGATGGATGATTGCTGTCGGCGAAGAAATAGGTGAAGGGGCATTCAAACCGACCAGCGTCAGGGCTGAACAGAACAGGCTCGGGGTCGCAATGTTCTGTACCAGCTGTCCGGTGAGTTCGGCAATGGCTTGGAAGTCGCACGCCGGCCTGTCCAACACCGAGACACCGAAGGCTCCGGGGTTGGCGACCACGCGCTTGAACTCCGCATGGGTGTCGATGATCTTGATGGCGCTGTCGAGCCCCGCGGTAGCTGCGGCGTTGAATTCCGCCACCCAACCCGACACCGCAGCCGCTGTCTGAGAATCGAGCTTTCGACCCGCAATCGTGTCCGTGATGTCGGGGACGGTGAGCACCGCGATGCGGCTTCCGCCATTGACCACGATGCGATGCAGCTGAGCGGCAAGAGTATCCGCAGCCTGGACGATGGCGTCGTGCGTCTGCTGTCCCGTCTGTAGTCCCCTTGCATACCGGTCGAGCTCATAGAAAAAATCGTTCGAGCCGGCGAACACAAACACCATCTGTTGGCGCTGGAAGGACCCGAAGTAGGTTAGGAAGTCGGCGATCTGCTGCGCGACGGGAATCGCCAGCGCCGCAGTGCAATTGCCGCTCGGATCGGGATCGCAGCCGTAGCCGGGTTGCTGTGACACCCGCGCGCCACCCATTGCAAAGCCGGTCGCCAGCGGTACGGAGACCTGTGACGCACCGCCAAAGCCCTGACGGAATGGTTTGACGGTAGTGCCGAGCAGCAGTCCCACGGTCTCGGGCCACACAGGTCCGGGATTGGTCGTGAACTTGCCTCCGCCGACTTGTGCGATGGATCCGACCTTGTAGGTCCCGACATCGCTCAGGCTGTCCCCGAAGACGACGACTTGCTGTATGCGGTCCGCCCTGAACGCCTGCAACGATGCAAGCGCTGCACCGACCGCCTTCTCGTTCTGGCCGCCGCCGGCCGAGACTTTCGCAGCGGCGTCCCGCGTCTCTGCGCTGATGGCGGGAGTGTCGGGCTTCGCCTCCGTCGGTGCCGCCGCTACGGTTGCTGCGACGGGCGTCGATCCGGACGACCCGCCGCCACAGGATGCGATCGACAGCGCCGTGAGCAGCAATGCTGCAAGGCGCCGGAGGCTCGATCGTTCGAATTCCGATTTCATGAGCTTCTCCTTTGACTTCCGTGGCGGCCGGGTCACGATCCGCCTTGGGGAACACTGTCCGTCTGGCCATTGCCGCAACAGAAGCAATCGATCCAGACAGCTCGCGGCCTTGCCCTCCGAAGGTGCCAGAAGGTGCCAGAATCGCGCCTTTCTCCGACGCTGCAGTCCCTCTTTCCTGTCGACCAGTATGAACGGCGAGCCCACTGGGAATCTGCCCTCCCACGGAGGGCAAATTGCATGCACTTGGAACGAATCGAAAAAAAAAGGTGACATGAAACGCTGCGGCATTGTTCATTCCGAGTTCGCTCGCGCTGCTCGCGCACGCCCGCACCGGAGCCGGCCAGCAACCTCGCGGTGCGTCCGGTACGCCCCGACGCGCCGGACCTGATCGTGCGTCACCTCGGGCAGCGCGCCGTTGGCCTCTATGCGTCGCGTGAATACCTCGAAGTGCGCGGGGTGCCCGAAGCAGGCACGGGCCTGGCAGGCCATGACATCGTGGTCTACGACAGCAGCATGGCGGGACTCGGCGCGACGTGCTCTGCGGCGAGCCCGCCGGGGGCGCGCACGTGGCGCTGGAGATCAACACGGGGATGATGCTCCCGCAGGCCGTCGCCGCGGGGCTAGGCATCGGCGAGGTCCCCACACACCTCGCGCGGCGCTTTCCGTCGCTGGTGCAGGTGTGGCCCGATCGCGCGGAGCCGTACGACATGTGGCTCGTAATGCACGGCGATCTCAAGCGCACCGCGCGCGTGCGAGCGGTAGCTGATGCGGTCGTGGAGGCTTTCGAACGGGAGGAGGCGTAGCGGCGCGCGGGAACCGGCTAGCGCCTGCCTCTGGCCACCGGCACCCGCACTCCAAGCGCTGCCACCTCCGGTCAGTCCCTATCGCTCGCCAGGTGTGTGCCGCCGATCACAGCGCCACCGCATAGGGCCACACCGTGTTCCGCATCTGGAAGACTTGTGCCCACCCTTCGCATCCCACGAACGCCCGCTCTCCACGAGTTTTGAATCGAGATCGCTTCGTCTTCGCTCTCGTAGCCGATGATGCTCAGAACGGGGCCCGAAGATCTCTTCCTGCGCGACTTGCGGGTGCCGCCGGTGCCGCTGGAGCAGGTAAAGGAAATTTCTGCTGACCTCCGGATGCGAGCTGAGTGCGGCCCGACGACCTCCCCGCGTCCGCTGAGAACATTGATCACGCCAGGAGGCAGCCCGGCTTCATGCAGCGCTTCTGTCACGATCTGCGTCTCGATGGTGCTCAATTCGATGGGCTTGATCACGGTGTTGCAGCCCGCGGCGATCGCCATGGCGAGCTTGCTGCAAATTGATCCGGCGTTGCTGTTCCACGGCGTGATCAACAGCGTGACGCCGACCGGCTCCATCACGACTGTCGTCGTACCCGCAGTCCGCTCGAACTCATACCCTTCAAGCACTGTGGCGGCGTCAAGGAAGGACTGAGCCGGGACTGCGACACCCGAGTCGATCGCGACACGGGGCCCGTATTCCTCGATGGTCGCGTCACGCAGCGCATCCTTTGCGCCAGGACGGCCGCATGCAGTCGCTCGGGTTCTGTCGCAGCAAGCCGGCGCTGGCAGGCTGACGCGAGACTGAGGACGGGACGAAGACGTGATCGATGCGCTGCGCAAGGTGATCAAGCGGAAGCACTACCCGCTGGAAGTGATGCTCACCTGCGTGCGCTGGTATGCAAGCCTATCCCCTGAGCCTGCGGCATATTGAGGAAATGATGGCCGCGCGCGGTGTCTGCGTCGATCACGCCACGGTCCATCGTTGGGCGATGAAGATCCTGCCGGTACTGGCCGCGGCGTTTCGGCAACGCAAGCGACCGTTGGGGATGCGCTGAAGGATGGACCAGACCTACATCGAGGTCGCGGGCCAATGGAAGTATCTGTATCGTGCGGTCGACCTTGACGCTCGCACCGTTGATTTTCTGCTGCGTGCCAAGCGAGACTTGGCAGCTGCTCGGCAATTCCTGGAGCGAGCCATCAGTCTGCACGGTGCGCCCGAAACGATCACCATCGACAAGAGCGGCGCCAACACGGCTGCGATCCAGAGCGTCAATGATGACTCTGGCGCGGACATCGAATTGCGTCAGAGCAAGTACTTGAACAAATCGATCGCACCGTGATGGCGGCGGACCGTTCGCTGATGGCCTGGGTGCGCACCGGCCTGTCGATGATCAGCTTCGGCTTCACGATCTACATGGTGATCGAGGGCTTTGCGCAGCAAGGCGGCCAGCTCCACGCGCCAACACGGCGCGCAACGTCAGGCTGTTCCTGACGGGTCTCGGCACGGTCGCCATCATGATGGGCACGATCGAGTACTGGTATCGACTGCAGGGCCTGCGCAAGGATCGGCCGAACTGCGGATCTGGCAGCCCTCGCTGGTGATGGCCCTCATCATGTCGGCCGCCGGGGTGCTCATGTTCCTCGGTCTCGTCTCGCGCGTACTCTGATGCACGAACTTTTCGAACCCCTCATCCGCACCTGGCCGGACCTCACGAACGGCGGCCACAGGCACGTGCCGATGGCTTTCCGCTTCATCCGGCAGCCCTGCGTCGCGGGCTTCTTCGCCTGGCGCGCCGGCCGCCGGGCGCGAGAGACGCCCGTTGTACTTCTAGCGCCTGCTCACCGACTCGGCCCATCGGCCCGACGCGCTGCGGGTGGGCTGGAAGCACATCGGCAAGGTGTTCGTGCCGGCGAATGCAGTGCGCCACGCACGACCTGGGCGCGCTGTTTGAAAGCCTGACGAAGCGTGAGCGCGATGTGTTCGACCTGGTAATCGCGGGCAAGCTCAACAAACAGATTGCCGACGCGCTCAAGACCAGCGAGCGCACCGTCAAGACGCACCGTGCGCAGTTGATGCTGAAGCTCGGCGCGAATTCCGCCACTGATCTGGGCGCGCTGGCCGAACGGCTTCGCCGGACGCACTGACGGCTTCCCCGTCAGGCGGGGCCCGGCCCGCCGCCCCCATTGCCACACAACGCGCGCCGACAGGCCGGCTATTGTGCGCCGCCGGCGCCGCGCAGTTCCGCCATTCGCCGGGCCACGAGCAGCGACCACTTGTCGAACGCCTCCCTGGCGTACGACCAGCTCTGGAACGAACTCATGTAGCCATTGGCCCAGGTCTGTGCGGCGCCTGCCGTTCCATTGTTGACATCGGCCGCGTACTTGCGGCCGATCTCCGTGTCGCGGCATTCCGCCAGGACCTTGCCGCCGCCGCCGTCGCGGAACTGCATCTCCATACCGGTTTCGCCAAGGTACGGCGTCGAGCCTGCGGGCCGACCGGTGGCGACGCCGGAACCCGCTTCCGCGATGAAGGCATAAGGCACGAAGGTGCCGGCCAGGCTGTCGACGACGGTGGTGGGCACCATGTCCGTGAGCGCGATGCGGATCACCACGACGCCGGGGCCGGCCTGTTCGACGACCTGCATGTTGGCCTTGAGGGCCGTCTGCATCGAATGGTAGAAGTAGTCGGTCAACGTCTTCAGGTCGCTGGGGTCGATAGTCGACGGCGCCCCGTTCTTGGCTGGCGCGAGAGACACCACGATGCGAGAGACCATCGCCTTGTCGTAGCGCTTCGGGTCGAGGGCCGGGTCGCGCCAGCATTCGACGCCGCTGAGCCCGGCGACCGGCTTGAGCCTGGCGTAGTCGCTGAGGAATCCGCTTCGCGTCATGCGCGTGGCGTCGGTGGCCGTCACGGCGGTGCCGCTGCCGAGCGTCGCGGTGTAGGCCTGGCATCCGGCGAGGCATATCGCGGCCAGGGCGAGAAGAGGGAGGCGCGAAAGGGTCGAGAGGGGCGCTGCTGCCCCAGCCTTTCGGGACTTGCGTCTACGTATGGTCATCGATATTTCCGTCCAGGGTTGCGCGTGCCCGCGCGGGGCAGGCGGCCGCAAGGACGCGCGCGCGAAGTGCGTCGTAGCGCGCCACGAAGTTGACCAGCACGCTCGCGGTCCAGGCGAAGGCGAAGATGCCCGACATCCCGATGATCGGCGCCACGATGCGCCAAGAGCGCGGGAGCGAGAACGGCTCGCCGAGCGCGGTGTAGCAGTTGGCCGCGAAGTACGCCGCACTCGACCAGGTGTCGACGATGTCGCCGAACACCAGGGCGGCCGACCAGATCATCACCTCGGCCAAGTGCAGCGCAAGCAGCATCATCACCATCGCGATGAACAGCAGGTCGACGCGCCACATCGAGCCATGCTGCTGCAGCAAGGCGCTCGAGCGCTCGGCGAATGTGCGGGTGATGAAGCGCATCCAGAACGCATGGGTCATGATCACGAAGACCAGGACGCTGCCGCCGAACATGATGTCGGGCAGCGGCAGCGCCTGGGTGAGCACGTTCTCGACGAGCGCGGGTCGCAGGCCGGAGAGATCCGAGGAGGTTGCCGATGCGATCTTCCGCAGCGGAAACTCCGGGTCAACCGCTGCGTCGGCCATGGTGAGTGCGGCCCTGCACCTCTCAGCGCGCGCGAATCACGTCGGAAACGGCACCGTTCTCGTCGACGGTGCAATTCACGTTGGGCTGCCCGCCCGCGCTTAAGGTCACGACGTAGACGCCGTCCTGCATGGTGCCGGCATCGCTCAACGGCTTCACGCTATCGGCAGGCACCTTGTAGTAGCGCGCCACCGCATCGACGCAGGCTGTACGCGACTTCTGCGGCGACATGAAACCACCGATCAGCGGCGCAGGAGCCTGGTAGCCGGCGCAGCCGCAGACTACAACACTGCAGGCGAGGAGGATCGCTGCGAGATGATCTTTTCGGGCGGACATGCTGACTCCCAAGTTGGTGCAGGGCGCTGGACCCGCGAAAGATTCGGTCACCACGGCCTCACTGCCTCGATCCACCAGCGAAGCAACTGCTGCCGCTGCGTTGTCCGGGCAGATCACGACGTAGGTCGTGCGCTTGGCGCATCCGGCCACGCCGATATTGTATTCAGCCCGCGTAACCCCTTGGTAGCGGAAAGTCTGCACAAGCGGTTGCAACGTTTCGCGCGACAGCATTTCGCCCTTGGCCGCCGGACAGTTCATCTCGAACTGGCCCCGACGCTCGGCCATGGAAATCGCCTGCGGCTGCATCTGGTCGATGAAGGGCGGGCGGACGCGTAGCCGGCAAGCACGAGCGCGGCCATCGCGTCGTCGAGATTTCAAGGCAGTCATAGTCACTCCTTCGGTTTGTGGTGGTGATGCTTCTTCTCAGGCGCCAGCGCATCCTTCTCTGCGTCCCCAAGAACCACCTTTCCCGGTGGGCTGGGCGAGAGAAGCCAGATCGCTGTGTCGCGCCAGTCGCTCGATCTACGCCGATCCTGCCGATGTGCTCACTCAGGATGCACAGGCGAAGAGCTTCGCGGCGCTACCCGAACTCATGGAAGGGGCGTGAACGCACCCACGCCGCCACTCCAACCGCTCCAGTCGTGGTTGTTCAGCGAGTCCAGCTGCTTGGCCTCGAACGCGTCGTTGCTCAATTGCCGTTGGGTGCGCAGTTGCTGGTAGGCCTGGTATTGCTTGGCGCCACCGACATAGGCGACGTTGTTGGTCGCGTCCGGCAGTACGTAGTAATTCGCCCCGCGGTAGTTGACCGGCGAGACCTTGTCCTTCGGAAGCGTCGCGAGGACGGCCTGGTGCTCCGGATTCTGCGGCGTGATCATCTTGAAGCCTGCGGCAACGGCCAGGTTCTCATTGGCCTTCGCGTTGTAGGCACAGCCTGCGGCAATGGCGAGCGAAGCGATCGCGACGAGATGCTTCGACCAACTCACGACGTGTTTCATGATTGCCTTTCAGGATCGCAGGCCGGGTTACACGGGCGCGGACCGCCCGACAGGGTTCACTGACTGCAAGGCACAGGGTACGCACGCGACCCGCCCCTGTAAATAGGGCACAGAGGGCAACGACGTTGCCCGAAGGTGCAAGGGCGGCAACATGCTGCGCGCGTTCGCTTCCCCTCGGGGCAACGACGTTGCACTCCGACCCGATGTACGCGTGCCGGTGCCGCGCCAGAAGATGTGTGCGCAACGCGCCATCGCGCGTTTGCAATTCATCGGGCAACTGGGGGGCCTGCTCGATCTGCAGTACGTCAAGCTCGGCGTCTCCGACCAGTACCTCGGCGGCCTCGCGGGCGGCTACAACGTCACCTTCAAGCAGACCGTTGCCACGGCGGCGGGCTTCTACCGCGTGGTCAACGGGCCCGCGGTGCAGGTGGACATCGTGGGTGGCGTCCGCTATGTCTACATCACGACCAACGTGGACATCGCGCCGAGTCTGCGCGGCTTCGGCAAACAGATCGAAGACTCATCGGGCTCGACCAGCGGCATAGTCGGCGTGCGCGATCGTGCCGCTCGGCGAAAAGTGGTCGCTCCTGGGTTACCTGGATGCCGGCGCCGGCAACTCGACCACAAGCCTGCGGCCATCGCGGGTGCGAGCTACCAGTACTCCCCCGCCACTTCCATCAAGTTCGGCTACGGCTACCTGGGCTACAAGCGCGACAACGACCTGGTCTACAAGGCCGCGATGGGTGGCCTCTACGTTGGTCTCGGTTTTAGTTCTGAACTCCCAGGGTGCCCAGGACGGGGCCGCGCCCGGCCCGCCCCCCGAGTGGGATCAAGTCGAGATGGCAAAGCCACATCAAGTTGACCGCGACTGCATGGCCCCCGCGATCGTCGGGAACAGCAGCACGCACAGCAGCGCGGCGCCGATCATGGCGGCCGTCACGTCCGCGCTCATCGCCCCGGTGCGCGTGCCGATCTCACTAATGACGACGATGGTCGACAGCGACGGCACCGCGGAAGACAGCGCGAAGGGAAGTGCCTGCCCTTTCGCGAGTTGACGCGGTAGAGGAACACCGGCACGCCGCGCACCAGCAGGAAAAGCAGTGCGAAGGCCGGCACCAGCAGCATCGTCGTGCGGCCGCGCACGAGCGCCGCGATGTCGAACTAAATGCCGGTGCCCACGAAGACAATTTCAAGCGCTAACGTCCGACACCGGACAGACAGAGCCATCCGACCTTGCTACCTTGTATCGCTTCAACCTGCAATCCGAGAACAGCCATCGCCCTTTGTCACTACACCGCTGAAGCCTTGATCCACTCTCTGCTGGATGGCCGCACTTTGCCGGAGACGATGCGAAGAACGATGGTAGGCCTGGTGCGGAAGCGACTCATGCAAGGATGTGTGCCAGTGCTAGACGAGACGCTACGCGCACAAATAGCCGAAACGACCTGCCCGACTCAAATGGGAGTCCTAAACAGGGTGGTCCCGAACACGAAATGGCAGGTACCCTCAGCACCGGCGACTTCGACTATTACCTGACGGGCAATGCGGCCGATCAGAAACCCGCGCGCCCGACAGTCAAATGACGGTGTTGATGGGTGGCGGGCTTGACGTCGATAAGGCCTTTGTCGACATGATTCGCAAGATCGGGGGTCACGGCAATGACAAGATCGATGTGGGCGTCATTCGTGCTTCCGGGGAAGAGGGCTGCAACGACTACCTTTTCGCAATGGAGGGTGTCGATTCCGTCGAGACCGTCGTGATCAAGAAGCACAGCGGTGCCGACAATCCGAAAGTGATCAGCATCATCGAAGGGGCCGACGTGCTGTTCATCGCCGGGGGTGACCAGCGGACCTACATCGACCAGTGGAACGACACTGCAGTTGAGCGCACGATCAAATCCGTTCTCCTTGCGAAGATGTGCCCATTGGGGGGAACCAGCGCAGGCCTAGCTGTCCTGGGCGCCGTCGATTTGCGAGCAGCGGGCTTCATTGAACCTGCTCAAGTTCCTGCCCGAAACCACGCATCACGGGCAGAAACAAGCCCTGCCGGCGGCCCCGTTCTCTTGTGACACGTGTCAGGAGAATGCGGATGGCGTCAGATACGGTCAGGCCCACGTTCGCCAACTCGGCGGTTGCGCCTTGAGGTCATCGTCCACTCGGACGTGGAGCATTGAAGTCTGACGACGACAATCTCCTGTGCCGACACAGCGAATCGCCAAGCGCGGCGAGGGCCTGGACGTTTATCTTCGAGGCCGATCTTTCGTCCTCGGCCTTGTTGACGATCGCAGCGACTTTTGTGAAGTACCAACGCGCTGTCGGTCTTCGCGCTTCGCCGCTCGCGCCGTGCACGCACAGCCGCCAACTCAAATCAATTTGGCCGCCTTCAGTTCTTTCTTGAGGTATGCGTAGAACAGCGGCGCTGCCACCAGACCAGGTGGCCCATACGCAGCCTCGGCGATGAACATTACCGTGAGCAGTTCCCACACACGCATCTCGGTGCGACTTCCCACGACCTTGGCATTGATGAGGTATTCGGCCTTGTGAATGAGAACCAGGAATGCCAGGCAAATGAATGCCGTCGTCGGCGACACAGACAAACCCACCAATGTGATCACCGCGTTGCACACTAGATTGCCGACGATCGGGACCAAACCGGCAAGAAATGTGAGCGCGATCAACAACGGCGTGTAGGGCAGCTGCTGCTGCCACATCGGCAGCGCGAATAGCAGGAAGATTGCCGTAAACACGGTGTTAGTTGCGGCAATCCAGAATTGCGCCGCCACGATCTGGTGGAACGCCTCACCGAAGAGGTGGGCGCGCCGGCGCAACTGCTCGGCCAGCGGGCCACGCGGCGTGGGCGAATGTACCGCAGCCAGCGTGCCAATCACCAGCCCAACGTACGCGAACAGTAGCGCATTGAGCCAAGTACCGCCCGTATGCGCCAGCGCGCCGGCCTCTGCGCGCAAATAGCCAGCGAAGACTCGCTGCACATCGGCAGCGCCCTCGGGCAAAGTGGCGCCGATCTCCCGTGGAAGCTTCTGGCGCAGCTCGAGGACAGTCCGGGCGATGAAGTCAAGCAGATTCCTGTATTGCGCAGGTGCGTCGAGCAAAAGAGAACTCGATCGCGTGACCAACAGGATCAGCACGACGACTGGCGCCAACAAACCCAGTGTTGCCGCCAGGCCGGGGGCGCCGCGCGGCCGGCCGTCAGCGTCGCGCGGCCAGCGCCGCAGTCCCCGCAGTGTCCGGTCCATCACACGTGACAGCCAGCGAGTGCCAAGGAAACCCATGCACACGCATAGCAGGCCGGGCAGCAAGCCCAGCCACATCACTAGCAACAGCGTGCCGCAGACTAACAGCAGGCTCACTGGCGCGAGGAAACGCGACTCATAGGCGGGCGTGAGAGGCTCGGCAGCAAGATCTACCGGCGGGCGCGCTAGGGGGTGCGCCGGTGACTTGGGCGGGGGGCGCAAGCTGTCCATGATTCTTTGAAGGGAACCAGGAGCCTCACGCCAGCGACCGTCGAACATTGTAGGCAGTCATTGCATGCATTCGTCGCGAGCAAGTTCGGCCCAACCACCAGGGGCCTAGTTCAGGTAGCTGCAATTTGGCTCCCAGAGGGCGCAAACGACAAGAAGCAATCCTCCTGCATCGTATAGGCGGCCAGATCGGCGCGCCAGCAAAGTTGGGATCGCCGGTCGCAGCAAAGCGGGACGCTGTTGAACCCATCGGGCCATCGGAGCTTTCCGACCCGGCGAGCGCTGCGTCGTCGTCGCCTGGGCGCTTGCGACCGACGGCCGCAAGCGCTTCGCCGGTACCGCGATCGTCTTGACGCCCTTTCGGCTGCTGCGCCAAGCTCAACTGTGCAGGCGCCTTCGCGCTAAAACCGGCGAACAAGATCGTCGTCCCCTTCGGTCGGCGGCTCGCCAGAGCCATAAAGAGTGGACCACCCACCGATGGCTCTCTTTTTGCCACGGTGCCGATCGGAAATGTCGCGCGTCGCGGACGTTACGGCCCTACGAGGCAGAACGGCCGACCCTCGACACGCGCCCAAACGCAAGCTCGCAGGCACGCGACGACGATATCCGTTCGGATCACCCGTGGGGCACTTTTCACGAAAATGAGCATGATGTTCCCATCCGGCACAGGCCAGTACTGCCGCTATATGTTTTATAGCGCCGAACCCTTCCTCAGTGGGCGTTTCAGCGGAACTGAGCGCCGCACTGGTCTTAAACGATGCGCTTGAGCAACACCCCCCGCGATGTGCCACAACTCTTGGACCCCTGAGCGGCGTCAGCGACGACGAGATCGCGAAGAATTGCGGGGCTGCCGGAATTGAAGGTGGTCTGGAGCGCATCGACTGTGACGTGGTGCAGCAGCGCCGTGAACGCGTGCCACTTCCCTTGCCTTGCGGCCTGCCGTACGCGTTCCAACCCCTGGGACACGCTATCGCGGCTCTGAGTCCGTCGCGTGCGGTCGGCGTTCCCGTTGGTCCTCGCCCTTGGACCACCCACTCCGCCGCAGGCGCACCGGCCGTGTTCGCAGGCTTCATCGCTACTACTGCGAGGTCTGACTTGTCCAGCCCGTGCAACATGGGCGTCGGCTCCTCACCTTCCCGATGCGGCCATCACTGGCGCCGACGGGAGCGTGCATGCATGCCAATGTCTCCGACCCCGCCAGGTCGTCCAGGCGCTTGCGATGACGCGCCCGGCCGTGTTGCCTTCCGCTTTGACGGACAGCGTCGGCACCTAGGATAGAAACTTTCGTGGCGCAATTGCTGGCCTGTGTGTTCCCCTGCCGACGCTTCACCGACATCCTCGCGGATGCCGGTGCACGGCTCCGGGCCAATGTGGATCGCTACTCCTTCATTGCAGTGGACTCGCCCGGCGCACCCGTGGCTTTTCCCAAAATATCGCGCTCCATCTTCACGCATGCCAAGTCGGCACGCAGCCGGCTGATCTCCATCTGCTCGGCGCTTACGGCCTTGCCTTAAGCACCGGTGAGCTTGCCTTGGCGCTGCGCCTTGACCCAGTTGAACAATGTCTGCTCCACCACGCCCAATGTGCGGGCCGCCGCCGCGATGCTCTGGCCCTTTTCGACCAGCCGCTCCGCCTCCTGCTTGAATTCGAGCGTTAGCGCGCCCTCGTCGTCTTCGTCATTTACGTCTTCCTTGCTTGTATTGAAACACCTCAGCAAGGGATACGTTTTCCGGGGGCAAGGTCAGTCCTCGTGCAACGGGGCCACCAGCGTTCGCATCATTTCAATGGCGGCTTCGCCCTTGCCTCTCCACAGGGCATTGCGGATCTTTTTCCAGAGCCGTTCACATCGCGTGATCAATGGCGAGCGCTCCGTCGGAAGTACCACCGCGCGAAGAGGGGTCCCACCCGTCGGTTCTGCTCAAGCTGCACATCCGCGGCTACCTCAATCGCGTTCAATCGAGTCGCCGGCTCGAGCGCGAGTCATCCAAGTATCTCAACAACATGGTCGAGCAAGATCATCGGGGCGTGGAGTTGCTGCATCGCATCCGCAAGGGCCAGTTCATCCGTGGCAGTTTGCGCCACCGGCTCAGCCGAGTCGTCGCAGCAGATGATCGCCGACACGCAGTGCATTGGCGATGACGGTGAGTGATGGATTCACCGCACCGATACTGACAAAAAAGCTGGTATCGACGACATAGAGATTGTCCAACTCGTGCGCCTTGCAGTCGCGGTCGAGTACCGAGTTGGCGGGATCTTCGCCGAAGCGGCACGTACCTGCC
Source organism: Variovorax humicola (assembly GCF_037889915.1). Lineage (NCBI taxonomy): Bacteria > Pseudomonadati > Pseudomonadota > Betaproteobacteria > Burkholderiales > Comamonadaceae > Variovorax > Variovorax humicola. Next base: position 44,153 of record NZ_JBBKZV010000017.1, read on the forward strand.
TGATGCGCACAGCCAGCCAACTCGATGTCGCTGCGCATATACGCATTGCGCGCCAAGAGATGATGGGACTGGAATCCGAGGTGAGACAGCATGGAGCGCAGCTTTTCGTAGAGCTTTTGCTTCGGAACCTGATTGTTCGGTGTGTATGCCAAGATCAGGCGACCCGCGCGATCGATGGTCACGCGGTTGTTCGGATCGGGGAGGTCTTCGGTTGTCAGCCAGAAATCGACGGCATGTCGAGCGATCTCGTCGAGCGCGCGGTTGGGCACGAGGGCCGTCAGCAGCGTCTTCTCGGCGCGGTACATACCGCCCAACGTCTTGCCGATCATCTGGATGTTGCCCATCGGGTACTGAAACCCGTCCATTCCGAAATAGAAGTCGTTCAGCGCGAGCGTCTTCTGGAACATCGTGTCGTTAGGCGTCAGCGACAGCGCCAGCACCGCCTGGCTGTTATGGAACATGTAGTTGCGCCCCACCTGACCAGAGCCGTTGGCCAAGCCCTCGGGGTGCGCATCGCTAGCCGAACGCAACAACAGAGCGGCGGAATTGGCGGCGCCACAGGAGACCACGACGATCTCGGCCGTGAAGCGCTGCGTCACACCGGCCACCTCGGCGAGCACGCCAGTGACGCTGGCACCGCTGGTCTCGAGCTTCAGGGCCCGGGCGTTGCGCAGCAGCGTGACGTTCGGATGTTCCAGCGCGGGGCGTACGGCGATCACCTCGGCATCAGCCTTGGCGTGCAACAGACAAGGAAATCCGTCGCAGGTCTGACAGCGAATACAACGGCTATAGGCCATGTCGGCCTCGTTCATCATCACCGCACAGGGGGCGGGGAACGGTCGGTAACCCGCTCCCTTCAAATCTTCGGCCAACTTCTCGATGCGCGGTTCGCTTGAAATGGGGGATGCCGGATAGGGCGCGCTAGCCGGAGGCTCCGTGGGATCGCTGCCGCGCTCGCCGTGCACCTGGTACAGCCGCTCGGCTTCCGTGTAGTAAGGCTCCAGCTCTTCGTAGGTGATCGGCCACGCCGGCGATATGCCGTCGTGATGCTGCATCGCGCCAAAATCTTCCTTGCGCAACCGGTAGAGCGCGGCGCCAAACATCTTGGTTGCACCGCCGACGAAATAGTGCACCTGTGGCTGGAAGGACTTGCCGTCCGGCAAGTACCAGGTGTCCGGCGAGACATAGCGATTGTCCCCGAACACGTCCGCGACGCTCCAATTGCTTGCCTCGCGCGGCAGCCAGTCGCCTCGCTCCAGGATCAGCACCTTTTTCCCCGAGGGCGCCAGTCGGTGTGCCAACGTACCCCCGCCGGCACCGCTGCCGACGATGATGACGTCGTAGCGCTGGGCCATGATGACGCTACAGCCCGGGGCTGCTCTGCATTATCCCGCCGTCTGCGAAGACAGTGGTCGCGGTCACATAGCTGGCGCCGTCCCCGGCGAGAAAGACGACGACGTTGGCGATCTCATCCGGCTTGGCCATCCGGCCCAGCGGAATGGCACCATCAAGCTTCGCCATCAACGTTGCGTCCTGCATGGTGGAGAGATTGATCGGGGTCGCCACTGCGCCCGGGCCCACGCCGACAACGCGTATGCCGTGCGGCGCCAGTTCGACGCCGGACGTCCGCGTCAGCATTCGCATTCCACCCTTGGAAAGGCAATAGGCCGTGTTACCGGGCATGGGCCAATCCTCGTGCACGGAAGTGATATTGATGATCCGCCCTCCTCCGCCCTGCTTGATCATCTGCTTCGCAGCGACCTGGGTGCCGAAAAACGCGCTCTTGAGATTGATGGACAACACCTTCTCGTATTGCGCCTCGGTGGTATCGAGCACGGAAGTGCGGGTCTCCACGCCGGCATTGTTCACCATGATGTCGATGCGCCCGAATTTCGCTACCGCAGCGTCGACGAGTCTCTGCAGGTCATCAATCCGGCTGACATCGGCTTCGACGCCAATCGACTGATCACCCAGGGCCAATATCTCTTGCTCGAGCGCAGCAGTCGCCTCGGGATGCACGACATAGTCGATGACGATGTTGGCGCCGGCCTCCGCCAGACCCAGCGCGATCGCCTTGCCGATCCCGCTGTTGCCACCCGTGACGATTGCGGTCTTTCCTTTGAGGGACATTGCAATTCCTCCTCGGTTGACTATGCTCATGCGTGAGAACTTCGCGGAATTGTCACGCAGAACTAAGCGTCGAGGCTGTCCATTCGCTCTGATTTGTAACCTCGCCGGGCGCCTGCTCCCCGACGTGAAGGAACGGGCACCGATTGATGCGCCATCTTCGTACCGCGCCTCATTTCTGGTCGCAGCGGACCTCAGGTTTTCCTGGAAAGCCGAAGCGCGTCGCAGGACGTGAGCCTGAACCTCAACGAGCGGGGAACAAAGTGGCAAATCAATCCGTACCGACTGAAGAAGACAAGCGCTTGGTCGAAGCTCGCGAGAACAAGGTGCCGTGGCGCCGCTTCGGTTGCCTTCCTGCGCAGGCGCAGCAGCGCAAGCGTGGACTTCGAACATCAACCAACCCGAAGACTGTGCGGATCTGGCGTTGATGCCATTCCTTGACGCCCAATCTGACGCCGCACCGTGAGCAATACGAATAGGCACCGGCAATGGAAAGCGACTGCTCTGCAACGAAGTACCTGCGCGCTGGCCAGCAGCTTCTTTGCTTCGGCCAGCGACAACCCAATTGGGCTCGCGGTGGATTCACGTTCGCTCACTGCCAGGCGAACAGGCGCGGTTTCGCCGAGATCGTCGATCAAGCGGGCCTCGATAATCATTTGCATGGCAGCCTCCAGGCGAATGTCTCCCGCCAGTTGCCTCAGAAAGTGTGCCCCTGCTTTGGCCCGCTCTCCTTCACGGCAGGGGGAGGGGCAATACAGACACCGCTGCTGAAACCTCACGCGCGACCGGCAAGTTCGGACCCTCTGCGGCTGATGGCCGTCTTCAAGAGCAAGCCATCCGGGACGGAGACTTTCGAGATCGCTTAGCCAGAAGCAGGAACCAGATCCGGTGCTATGAGAACGCATCCCGCGACCACCGAATGTTTGTCTTCGCGCGATCAAAGAACGGCGCAAAAACGGAAAGCAGAGCAACACGCCCGCTGTCCACGATCGGCCCATGCACCGTATCGCGAGGGATGAACATCAAGTCGCCGGCCTTCACGCGCCTGGTTTCCTCACCGACTCGGAAACCACACTCGCCTTGCAAAACCAGTACCACCTCGTCGTGATCAGGCTGGATGTGAATGACATCGGCATTGTCTTGGAGGATGTTGACGTTGCACGAAAGGTCCTGCCCGTCAAACAAGAACTTGCGCTTGATCGGGTCCGCGGCAGTTGCCGGGTCTGTAGTGAGGTCACCGAGGGCGTCCTCAAGTCGGTGGAAGTACTGCGAGTTCATGAGGTTTCTCCTTGGCCGCCGTTGCTACCGAGCGTTGAGTAGACATCACTTACGGGCCGGGTGCCACCAAAAGGATTGGTGCTCCAGGGCCAGCAACGGCATCAGAACAGCGTGCGCCGCGCGCGCATGCCGCATGGCTGGTGGAGGGCAACCGCAGTGCGGGAGGTGCTCGTGCAGGAACCGCTCGATGCGGCTCTCGTCGAGGCGGTTCGCTGACAACAGGCACAGCGCCATCCAATGAGCGAAGTGGGGGATGGCGCCGAGGCAGCAGGCCGAGGTGTTGGGCGCGTAGCGACCGCCCTTCAACCGCGCGACGTATGCCGGAACATGCTCGGCCAACGGGCCGTCGAACAGCCAGCCGCGGACGGTTGGGTGCAAAGAGGGAATCTTGTGCATGGCAGGCTCCTGAAGTGGAGCCGCCGTGCTGCCCCAACTGCGAACTTATGTACAGACTCGCCCGTGGACGAGGTTCGATCACGAGGTGCGGTGCGCCTTAGCCGATCATCGTTCCTGCCAACTGTTCATAAGTGGGTCCTGTGCCTAATGGCCGCATCCTGCCGCACGCCGGTGCACATGAGGGCAGAAGTTTTCTTCCTTGCCGTGACGGTGACGTCTTCTGGCTACGCGACGTGTGGCACCGAAGCCGGCTCGATGATGGCTGGCGATTCCAAGCTCGCCCAAAAAACACCGCGTGGCAATATTCGCTTTCGCAAACCCCGCTGCTCCGGCATGAACGACGCCCATTTGAAGGCCAGTTCCTTGGTCGCCCACTGGCGACCTAAGTCAATTCTCGAAATCCACGAGGCGCGGACGATTGAGCATGAATTCTTCAGGCTGACGTATCCTGGTCCCTATCTGGTCGCCGTCACGTTCTACCGCGTCGACGGACGCCCCGATCTCATGCGGGTGCGCTCTACCAACTGGCGCACGCAAGACGAGCCGAACGGAATCTTTCGGATTGAGGATTGCCGTGCGTTCTACCGACGGCTGAGAAAGGCAGGATTTGAATAAACATTGTGCCTACGTCAAAGGTCGGCTCCTGGCCGACACCCGAAATCCAGGGCAATCCTAGCTCCCGCACCCGCTCGCCTCCGAATTCGTCATTGCCGAAGGCCGCGCTCACGAAATCGGAGCGTGGCAGCGCGTTCGTTTCGTTCGATTGCGAAATCTTCGAACTCGGAACCTTCGGCATCGAGTGCCTCGACAGCGGTCATGAAGACCTTCACGGCGAAGGCGCTTCGACAGCCTGCACGTCTCGCCCTCGCAGCGGATAACTGGTGAAGGGCTTGAACAGCGGCGTGGCGGTGGGCCGTCGTCAGGCTTTCAGCAGCTGACACAACTATTGCGGCGTGATGCTCGGGCCGGGGGTCGGCGCAGTACGGCGCTTGCCCAGCGAGGCAGGCTCGCGCCGACCTCATCCGTGTGCGCTCAAAGCGTCCAGGGCATGCTGTTAGGCGGAAGGACTCATTGCGCCGTGACGTTGATGGCCTTCATCATCTTCTCCGTCAGCACGATCTCCGATTCGAGGCTCTGCGCGTATTCCACGGACTTGCTGGCCACGACCACGGCGCCGTTGGCTTCGAGCTTCGCACGGACCCCGGGGTCGACCAGCGCCTTCTGCAGCGCGTCGGAGACGCGTTGCACGATGGGTGCGGGTGTCCCGGCGGGCAACGAAAGCCCTCCATAGGACACCAGCGCGACATTGGGTATGCCCGCCTCCGCGAGTGTGGGAACTTCGGGCAGCCGCGGATTGCGTGTCGGCGCCGTCACCGCCAGCGCCTTCAGCTTCCCGCCATTGATGTGGGGCAGGGATACCGAACTGATGGTGAGCGCGAAGTCCACCTGCTTGCCCAGCACGGCATTCGCCGATTCCGAAGCGCCCTTGTAGGGAACGTGAAGCGCCTGTGTCCCGGTGGTCTTGAGGATGAGTTCGGCGCCCATGTGCGCCGGGGTACCCACGCCGCCGGATGCATAGGACAACTTGCCCGGCTGCTGCCGCATGCGCTCGAAGAGGTCCTTGGCGTCGCGGATGCCGCTATCCGCAGCCACGACCAGCACGACGTCCGAGCGTGTGATCCCGCCCACATGGATGAAGTCCTTCATCACGTCGTAGCCGGGCTTGCGGTACATGCGCATGTTGGTGGCCATGGGCGTCGCGGAGTAGACCCAGGTGTAGCCGTCGGCCGGCGCGCGGGCCGCGAGCTGCGCTCCCAGGTTGCCGGCCGCGCCGCCCTTGTTCTCGACCACCACCGGCTGCTTGAGGATCTGTGACATCGCCTCGGCAGTGATACGCACCGTGATGTCAGGGGCGGTGCCGGCGAGGTAGGGCACGAGCCATTTGATCGGCCGAGCGGGGTACTCCTGCGCCAGCGCCGCACCGTGCAATGCGAGGCCGGCGGCGGCCAGCAACAGGCTGCGTCGGGTGAGTGTCTGCATGCTTGTCTCCTGATCTATGGTTCAGCGTACCGCTTGGCCCAGCAATTCGCGGGCAATGGTGTTGCGCTGGATTTCGCTGGTGCCGGTCAGCACGCGGTACATGCGCAGCAGCCGGAAGAGGAATTCGACGCGGCTGCCCTGCACGATGCCTTCGCCGCCGTGCACCTGCACGGCACGATCGGCGATGCGGAAGGCGGTCTCCGAACAGAACAGCTTGGCCATCGACGCATCGGCGCGGGCCTCGCCGCCGGCGTCCAGGCTGCGCGCCACGCTGAGCATCAGCGCGCGCGCTGCGGCAAGTTCGGTGGCCATGTCGGCCAGCAGGTGCTGCACCGCCTGGAAGGCGCCGATGGGCTGGCCGAACTGCCGCCGCTTCGCCGCGTGCGCCAGCGAATCTTCCAGTGCCAGCCGGGCCAGGCCGAGCATCGCAGGGCAGTGCAGAAGTCGGTTGACGGTGATGCGTCCGAGGGCCAACGCGAGCCCGCGCCCACGCTCGCCGATCTGGTTGGTGGCTGGAATGCGGCAGTCGGTCAGGACGATGTTGCCGGTATGGGACTGGCCCGCCATGGTCTTGTAGCCTGCTTCGACGCGAAAGCCTTCGCGATCGCGCTCGACGAAGAAGGCCGTGGTCTCGCGCACCGCGGGGTCGTCGCTGGTCGAGCAGATGATCACCGCGAAGTCGCAGAACGGGGAGCCCGAAATGAAGCGCTTGGTCCCGTTCAGCACGAAGCTGTCGCCGTCGCGTACGGCGCGCGTTTGCAGTGCGCCGGCGTCCGACCCTGCCTCGGGCTCGGTGATCGCGAAGCAGATCGCCTTTTCGGCGCGCGCGACTGGAAGGATGAAGCGCTCCATCTGATCCGGTGTCGCCTGCCTGGCCAGCGCGCCCACGCGCGGCGGCCCTGTCAACTCGCCGAGGACGTGTGGCGCGAAGGGGGAGCCACTGGCGTAGATGAACTCCTTGATCAGCGCGTGATCGACGATGTCGAAGCCGGCGCCGCCCAGCGTCCTGGGCAGCGTCATGCCGTAGAAGCCGAGTTCACGTGAGCGCTTCCAGACCTGCTCCAGCAATGCGCGCGGCGCGCCATTCTCGGAAGTGATGTGGTGCTCGGCGGCGAGTGGCTGCAACTCATCGCGAACAAAGGTTTCGAGTCGAGCGATGAAGTCTCGCGCCGCGTCGGAACCCTCGAACGGAGGCAAGGGCATGCGCAGGGCCAGGTGGGTGGTATCCATGTCCATGTCGAGCTCCTCAGTTCACGCGCCGCTCGCGGCCGCGCCAGTATTGCTCGCGCACGTCCTTGCGCGAAAGCTTGCCGTTGCCGTTCTTGGGCAACTGCGGCACGAAGTCGACCGAGCGTGGCCGCTTGAAGTCCGCCAGCCGGCCACGGCAGAATTCCATGATCTCGCCGTCATCCGCCCGGGCACCGTCTCGCAGGACGACAACCGCCTTGACCGTCTCGCCCCAGTGATCGTCGGGCACGCCGACCACGCAGACCTCGTAGATCGCGGGGTGCTGGCCCAGCACCGACTCGATCTCGCTCGGGTAGACATTGAAGCCGCCCGAGACGAGCATTTCCTTCTTGCGGTCGACGATGTAGATGTAGCCCTGCGCGTCCACGCGCGCCAGGTCGCCGGTGTGCAGCCATCCGTTGGCATCCAGTGCCTGCGCGGTCTGCTCGGGCGCGCGCCAGTAGCCAGCGAATACGTCGGGGCCGCGCACGCAGATCTCGCCGATGACGTCGCCGCTGACGGGCCGGCCTGCGTCGTCCAGCACCTGGACATCCGACTCGCAGACAGGGCGCCCGCACGCGGACAGCAGCGTATCCTTGCCGCCCTCGATGGCCGCCGCATGGTCGGCGATGCCAAGGCCCACGACGCCGCCGGTGGTCTCGCCCGCGCCGTAGCCTTGCGCCAGCACGGGGCCGAATGCAGCCCATGCTTCGCGGATGCGCGCCGGCGACATCGGTGCGGCGCCATAGCTCAGGAGGCGCAGGCTGGACAGGTCGCGCGTGCGAAGGCTCGGCTCGGCCAGCAGCGCGTAGATCATGGCCGGGACCAGGAAGGCCATGGTGACGCGGTGCTTCTCGATGGCCTCCAGGTACTCGGCGGGGCGGAAGCCCTCCATCAGCAGGATGGTCGCGCCCTGGAACAGCATGGGCTGGATGAACATGCCGCTGGCGTGCGTGATGGGGCCCGACAGCATGAGCACGTCGCCGGGGGCGGCATGCATCCGGCCCATGACGTTCTTTCGCAGCGACGCGAAGCGGTTGCCGACCGTCTGCATCGCCGCCTTGAGCTTGCCGGTCGAACCGGAGGTGTAGTGCAGCACGGCCAGTTCCTCCGGCCGCATCTCCTCGTGCAGGTGCGTATCGGGAGCGCGTGCCAGAAGCTCTTCGTACGAAAGCCAGCCGCATGCCTCGTTCGCGAGACCGGTCTCAAAGGCAATTCGGTGCGTCAGGCATGGCAGGCTTGCGCAAGCCTCTTCGACCATGCCACGGTGCTCGGGTCCGGCCAGGCAGGCAACCGGCTCGGCGTTGGCGAGCGCGTCCGCCAGCTCCTGCGGCGCCAGCCGCGAGTTGAGTGCCACTTTCACGAGGCCGGCCTTGTAGAGCGCGCACTCCAGTTCGACGATCTCCGGCCGATTGGGTGACACCACGGCCACGCGGTCGCCGCGTTGCAGGCCCAGCGCCTTGAGGGAGTGGGCGAGTCGGTTGGATCGCAGTTCGAGGTCACGGTAGGTCAGGGCGCCGTCGCGAAAGAGTACGGCGGGACGCTCGGCCCATTGGCGGGCGCCGCGCGCGAGGTACATGCCGAGGTTCATGATTGGCGCTCCGGCCAGCAAGGGCAGTGGTTCATCTGTGGTCTCCTGAAGTGATGCGCAAGTCTAGGAAGCGGTGCCCCTCTTGCGGATAATCCAGTCGCATCGTGCGATAACGGATGGTTATCGCAGTGCGTACGCCCGCGTGCGGCGGGAATCTTCTCGGAGTTGTGCAATGGCCCTGCGGCTGGACGACATTGACTATTTCCTGGCGGTGGCACAGCACGGACAGGTGCGCCGCGCCGCCGCGGCGCTGGGCTTGTCGCAACCCGCCCTGACAAAGGGCCTGAAGCGGCTGGAGAAGGAGTTGGGCTTTCCGCTGTTCGAGCGAGGCGCACGCGGCATGACGCTCACGCGCGTGGCCGAACAGTTCCGCCAGCGCACGCAGACCCTGCGCGCCAGCCTGGGCGACGCCATCAAGGAAGCCGCGGACCTGCACCTGGGCGCGATGGGTACGTTGCGGGTGGGGGTGTCTCCGCTCTATGCGGATCGCCTGTTCGTGCCGGCCTTCCTGCAGTTGCACCAGCAGCGCCCCGCCGCGCGGCTGCGCTTGATGATCAACCTGAACGACACGCTGCTCGCCGCGTTGCGCCTGGGCGACCTGGACCTGAGCATCAATGCGATCCCGCGGGCGTTGCCCGACGACTTGCAGGCGCTGCCGCTGATGAAGGACGACCTCTGCATGGTCGTGCGCGAAGGCCATCCCCTGCTGTCGCGCCGACGCGTGCGCTTGCAGGATCTGGTGGATGCGCACTGGATGCTGCCCGGTCCCGACGTCGCTGCCCGCCGCGGGGTCGAAGCAAGGTTGGCGGAGGCCGGCCTCCCACCTCCGCGTGTCGCGGTCGAGGTGAGCAACACGGCCGCGCCGTTGAGCCGGCTGCTGGCGCGTAGCGACCTGGTGGCGCTCATGAGCGAAGCCAGCCTGGCAGGTCCGGGTGGTGAGGGCTTCGCGCCTCTGCCCTTCGCGGAAGCGCGCTTCACGCGGGCCATCGGCGCAGTGACGCGCAAGATGCACGTCCTCTCGCCGCTGGCGACGCGCTTTCTTGAAATTCTGCGAGAGGGCGCCGAATAGAAGTCGTCAGTCTTCGAGCGGTCCCGATGCTTTGCCACACGATCGGGCATCAGGGACACGGGCGGCGTTCATGGCGCGTCACCGCCACCGTCTGCATGCGCGCACTGCTCGCGCAGGCAATGCACGATCAAGGTACCGTGGTGCTGCGATCCTCATCGGGATCGAAAAGGCCCGGCGACACCCATCCGATCACTCTGAAGCGGCTCCATCGCGATAGGCCAGCGGCACGCGTTTTACGTTGCACAAGAGTTCATAGGAAACGGTTCCTACGCGTCGCGCAACGTCGTTGACGCCGACCTGCGCGCCCCAAAGCTCGACACGGCTGCCAATCCCCGTAGCCGGGAGATCGCTCAGGTCCACTGTCAGCATGTCCATCGACACGCGACCGACCAGTCGCGTCGCATGGCCATCGACGGCAACCGGCGTGCCATTCGGCGCCACGCGCGGGTAACCGTCGGCGTATCCGATGGCGACCAAACCTACGCGTGTAGGCCTCGTCGCCACAAAGGTTGCGCCATAGCCCAACGGCTCTCCTGTCTGCAGCCACCGCGTTGCGAAGACCTGGCTTTCGAGAGTCATCACGGGCCTGAGGCTACTGTTTGCCGCCGGCATGGGATCCGCGCCATACAGCATGATGCCCGGCCGCGCCCAGTCGCGGCAAGCCCGCGGCCAACCCAGGACGCCCGCAGAGTTGCACAAGCTGCGATCGCCCTGCAGCGTTGATGTCGCTGCGTCGAATGCGGTGATCTGGTGCAACGTTGCAGAATGGTCAGGCTCGTCCGCGCGGGCGAAGTGAGTCATGAGCGTGACCTCGGTGACCTTGCCGCTCGCGAGCAGGCGCGCGTGCGCAGCGGGCATTTCTTGCAGCGCAAAGCCGGCGCGACCCATGCCGGAGTCTGCCTTGAGCCAAACGCCGATGCGCGGAACGCCCTCATGCAACTCGATCATGCGAAGCTGCTCCTCATGATGGACGACAGTCCAAAGGTCAAGCAATTCGAGCGTTGCAATATCCTGCCCCGCGAAGACGCCTTCGAGCACGAGGATCGGAGACCGGATGCCGGCTTCCCGAAGCGCCACCGCTTCTTCAAGAAACGCCACTGCGAACCCGTCGGCGATGCCTTCGAGAGCCAGCGCGCATGGCCCAGCCCCATGGCCATAGGCGTTGGCCTTCATCACCGCGAGCGCGCGTCCACCGTGGATGTTTCGCGCAAGCCGATAGTTGTGGCGCAGCGCATCCAGATCGATGTGCGCGATGGACGGACGGCTCACGATGTTGCCGGTACCGGACGCTGAGCGCGCGGGCGAACCGGCTGTTGGCTATAGCGGTCGATCGCCAGCCCGTCCGTACTGATCTCCGGGCGCTGGCCGGTCACGATGTCCGCGACCAGCTTGCCTGACCCGCAGGCCATGGTCCAGCCCAGCGTGCCGTGACCGGTGTTCAGGAACAGGTTGCCGAATTTCGTGGCGCCGATGATCGGCGTGCCGTCGGGCGTCATGGGACGCAGGCCTGTCCAGAAGGAGGCACGCTTCACGTCGCCGCCCGGGAACAGGTCGTTGACCACGAGTTCCAGCGTGGCGCGGCGGCGCGGGTCGAGCCTCAGATCGAAGCCACCGAGTTCGGCCATGCCGCCTACGCGGATGCGGTCGTCGAAACGGGTGACGGCAATCTTGTAGGTCTCGTCGAGCACGGTCGATTGCGGCGCGAAGGCCGGATCGACCAGCGGCACGGTCAGCGAATAGCCTTTCACCGGATAGACCGGCAGGTCGAGACCCAGCGGCTGCAGGAAATCGCGCGAATAGCTGCCGAAGGCCAGCACGAAGCGGTCGGCGGCCAGCACCTGGCCGTCGACGCGCACGCCGGTGACGCGGCCGCCTTCGGTGACCAGGCCGTCCACCGACTGGTTGAAGCGGAAGTCCACGCCCAGGCCGTGGGCCAGTTCGTGGAGGGCGTTGGTGAAGCGATGGCAGTCACCGGTTTCGTCGTTCGGCAGGCGCAGGCCGCCGGTGAGCCGGTCGCGCGCCTGCGCCAGGCTGGGTTCCACCTGCGCGAGCTGGTCGCGGGTGAGCAGTTCGAACGGGACGTTGCATTCCTTGAGTACGGCGACGTCGCGCTGCACCGCGTCGAGCTGGGCCTGCGTGCGGAACAGTTGCAACGTGCCGCCGGTGCGCTGCTCGTACTGGATGCCGGTGTCGGCGCGCAGCTGCTGGAGACAGGCGCGGCTGTATTCGGCCACGCGCATCATCCGCTCCTTGTTGACGGCATAGCGCTCGGGCGAACAGTTGCGCAGCATCTGCGCCATCCACTGCAACTGGAACAGGCTGCCGTCGAGCCGCACGGCGAGCGGCGCGTGCTTCTGGAACATCCACTTCATCGCCTTGAGCGGGATGCCGGGCGCGGCCCAAGGCGTCGAGTAGCCGGGCGACACCTGGCCGGCGTTCGCGAAGCTGGTTTCCAGGGCCGGGCCGGCTTGCCGGTCGAGGACCGTGACGCTCGCGCCCGAGCGGGCCAGGTAGTACGCGGTGCTGACACCGATGACGCCGCCGCCAAGAACAATGACTTTCATTGCTGATTCCGAATGTGGTGAGGAATTCGGATAATTTATGCGGCCCGCATCCGTGGATTTCATTGAACTTTCTGACGATTGGAGTGAATATTGCTGTCACAGCACCTTGTTTTGACCCGCTGGAAGTGAAATGACTGAACTCGACCGCATGGACCGCAAGATCCTCGACATCCTCCAGCGCGACGGGCGCATTTCGATGACTGACCTGGCGCAGCAGATCGGGCTGTCCACCTCGCCCTGCTCGGAGCGCGTGAAGCGCATGGAGCGCGCCGGCGTGATCACCGGCTACCACGCCCGGGTGTCACCGCAGGCGCTGGGGAAGTCGCTGCTGGTGTTCGTGGAGATCACCCTGTCGTCGAAATCCGCCGAGGTCTTCGACAAGGTGCGCGAGGAGTTGCTGCACGTGCCGGACGTGCAGGAATGCCACCTGGTGTCGGGCAGCTTCGACTACCTCGTCAAGGCGCGGCTCGGCGGCATGGACGAGTACCGCAGCCTGCTGGGCGATGTGCTGAAGAAGCTACCCGTGACGGCGCAGTCGCACAGCTATGTGGTGATGGAAGAGGTCAAGGAAAGCCTGGCCGTGCGCACCGACCGGTAGGCGTTCGGCTGCGCTCAGGCCTTGTCGGCCTTGCCCGCTGCATTGGCGAACCTGCTCAGCATTGTGTCGACGAACCAGGGGCGCCGATTCTCGTCTTCTGCCTGTTCCTTCCGACGGATCGCGTTGCGCACCACGATCGATCCGGCATAGCGCACCGGCTCGGGCGGAAAGCGCCCCAGCGGCCCCTGTGTCAGCGGGCTGCGCGTCCACGCGTTGTCCTGGTCAAGCAGCATCGATGACAGGATCTGGCCGCCCATGTAGCTCGGCCCCACGCCATTGCCCGAGTAGCCGAAGCCGTAGCTGATGTGAGGCGCGCCATCGAGCTTTCCGAAGAAGGGAAAGCCGGTCACCGAGCGGTCCGAAGGCCCGTTCCAGCTGGCGGTCATGGGCGTGCCGCGCAAGGCCGGAAAGAATGAATGGAGCGCCTGCGTAAGTTCGTCCTCATAGGGTGAACGCTGGTCGAACACGGGCGCCATCCGCCCTCCCCGCGCGAAGGTGTTGCCGCCCTTGCCCAGCATGATCCGGCCGTCAACCGTGCTGCGGTAGTAGTAGACGAAGGTGCGCGAATCGAGCACCGACACACCGTCGACCAGCCCGATCTCGCGCAGCAGTTCCGGGCACTTCTCGGTGATCACCATGTCGCTCGACACGATGGCGATGCTTCGCTCGAACTGCGCAAAGGTGCTGGCCATCCAGGCATTGATTGCCAGCACGACTTTCTTCGCCTCGATGCTTGCGCAAGGCGTGCGGACCACTGCCGGATGACCGGTGCTGAAATCCAGCATCGGGCTGCGTTCGTAGATGCGAATGCCCATGGCCAGTGCCACGCGGCGAAGCCCGCGCACCAGCTTGCCGGGATGCACCGTGGCGGCCGTGGGCGAATAGACACCCGCGAGGTTGCGCGCCGAACCGGAGCGGCGCGCCACTTCGTCGGGCGGAAGCGCAAAGTAGCTGTGGATGCCGCACTCTTCCAGGGCTCGCATCACCGGGTCGAGCACGCCGACCTGTGCCTGCGAGGTGGCGGTGTAGAGCGTTCCGTCCATGCGCAGTTCGGCGTCGATGTCATTGGCGCGACAGAAATCCGCGATATGCCCGACCGCCGTCTCCGACGCCTTGACCAGCCGAATGGCCTCCGCCTCGCCGAAGAGCCGGCGCAGGGTAAGAAACTTGGCCGACCACGTCAGCAGGCAACCGCCGTTGCGCCCGCTCGCCCCTGCCCCGCACAGGTCGCTTTCAATGATCGCGATGTCCAGCGCAGGATCCTGTTGCTTGGCCTGGATGGCGGTCCACAGGCCGGTGAAGCCACCGCCCACGATGCAGACGTCCGCGCGCTGCGCGCCCTGCAGGGCGGGCGCCAGTTCGCCGTCATTGAAGAGTGCCTGCTCGATCCAGAATGGACGCATGTCTGCCCTCTACCTCGTTTGCGCGCTGCCGCGAACGGTGGCGCTGATCTTCATGTGGCGCACGAAGTGCGAAAGCGGGGGAACGACGGCGTCCGCGGACTTGGCTGCATCATCCCAGCGCCGCACGCGCACGGCGTCCTGCGCAAAGGGCAAATCGCCGAAGGCTTTTGCCTGCGCTTCGTCAAAGATGCCGCCTTGCAGCACGAGGCTACGTCTGGAGTCGGCCGACAAGCTCTCGAAATAGCCGGGCTCACGCGCACAAAGAAAGCGCTTGGCATCGACGTGCAGGCGTATCGGCTCCAGCGTCCGCGGCCCAAAAAGCGCCCGCAAGAAAGGCAGGCACCGGTACTGGTGCAAGTCGTCGAGGCCCTGCCGCGTCGGCGTGTTGCCGAAGTCGTGCAGCAGGTGGCCAAGGTCATGCAGCAAGGCGGCCGTGATGAGCGCACTGCCCGCACCGGCCTGCTCGGCCAGATGCGCGGACTGCAAGGCATGCCCGAGCTGGGTCACGGGCTCGCCGTCGTATTGCTCATGGCCCTTGGCCTCGAACACATGGACGATGTCTTCGATCGTGAGGCTCATGGCCTACCAGGGCAGCGAGTAGGTCTTGCTGTTCGTGAAGCTCTTCATTGCCTCCAGCACGCCTTCCTTGTAGCCGAGGCCCGAGTCCTTGATGCCGCCGAACGGCGTGAGCTCCAGCCGGTAGCCCGGCACCTCGCGGACGTTCACGCTGCCAACGTTGAGTTCGCGAATGAACTTCGTGATGTAGTCGAGGCGGTTGGTGCACACCGCCGAGGACAGCCCGTAGGCCGTGCCGTTGGAGATGCGGATGGCATCGTCGATGTCCTTGAAGCGGATGACCGGCGACACGGGCCCGAAGGTCTCCTGCTTGGCGACCGTCATCTCCGGATCGACTCGGTCCAGCACGGTCGGCGAATACAGTGCGCCGCGACGGACATTGCCGCACATCAGCTTCGCGCCGCCGGCGATGGCCTCGTTGACCACCCTCTCGAACTGGATGGCGGCGGCCTCATCGATCACGGTGCCCATGTCCACGCTCTTGTCCATCGGGTCGCCGTATTTCAGCGCGCGCGTCTTTTGCACCAGCAGTTCGACGAAGCGGTCGGCCACGGCTTCATGCACCAGCATCCGCTTGATCGCCGTGCAGCGCTGGCCGGAGTTCTTGTAGGAACCGCTGGCCGCCAGCGTTGCCGCTTCCTCGATGTCGGCATCTTCCATCACGATGATGGGGTCGTTGCCGCCGAGCTCCAGGATCTGCCGCTTGTAGGTCGCCTTGCCCGCGATGTACTTGCCGATGGCCACGCCGCCGGTGAAGGTGACGAGGTCCACGTCGGGATGCGTGAGCATCTCGTCGGCGATCACGCGCGGATCTCCGGTGATGACCGACAGCATCTGCGGCGGCAGCCCGGCTTCATACAGGATGTCCGCGAGGATGAAGGCAGTGAGCGGCGTCTTCTCGCTGGGCTTGAGCACCATCCGGTTGTTGGTCGCGATCGAAGGCGCCACCTTGTGGATCACCTGGTTCAGCGGATGGTTGAACGGCGTGATGGCGGTGATGACGCCCAGCAGCGGCTCGCGCATCGTGTAGACCTTGCGGCTCTTGCCGTGGTGCGTGAGGTCGCAGGAGAACACCTGCCCGTCATCCACCAGCGCCTGATTCGCCGCGAACAAGAGCACGTCGGAGGCACGTCCCACTTCGTACAGCGAATCCTTGCGGCACAGGCCCGATTCCATCGTGATGGTGCGCGAGATCTCGTCCAGCCGCGAGGCGATGATCTCGCCGGCGCGCATCAGGATCTTGTAGCGTTCGTAGCGGGTGAGGGTCGGCTTGTAGTCGCGTGCGATGCGGTAGGCGCGGCGCACGTCTTCGAGCGTTGCCTTGGGCACGGTGGCGATCACTTCGCCGGTGTACGGGTAGGTGACCTCGATGACCTCGTCGCGGTAGACGCGCTCACCGGCGATGCGCAATGCTTCGATGTGGATGTCGGCTGGCTTCATCATGGGCTGGCTCATGGATTTGTCTCCTCTCGGCTTTACTGGGCGTGGTTCAGGGCGAGGTCCAGCGCATCGAAGTTGCGCAGGCGCCGGCTGGCTTCGACGCCGTCGACGGGACGGTTGCAGATCAGCGGCACACGCTGCTCCGACACGCCGCCGTGCGAGCGCAGCGGCACTTCGAGCGCCGAGAGATCGTGGCGGCTGGCGGAGGTCCCGATCACCGTGTTGCGTTCACTCACGACCACGATGTCGCCGATTCGGTCCGGCGGCAGCTCGAAGCGCTTGGCGGCCTCGGCGCGAGACAGGACCGACTCCATGCCGGGCAGCTCCTTGATGCGCTCGATCCACTGTGCGGCCGTTGCCTCGTCGGGTGCGTAGACGGTGGCGAACGAGCCCAGCGCGCCGTGGTGGACAACGTACGGGTCGGTGATCGGAAGAATGACGCGTGCGGCCTCGGCGCCGTACCAGGCGTCCAGGACATCTTGCAGGTAGATGACGTTGGGCTGGCCGTCGGTGTCGTGCTTGTCGTTCATGCCATGGTCGGCGGTCAGCACGATGGTGGCGCCTAGCGCGTCGAGTTCGGCCAGGTAGCGGTCCATCATCGCGTAGAACGCATTCGCGGCCGGACTGCCAGGCGCGGCCTTGTGCTGAACGTAGTCCGTCGTCGAGAGGTACATCAGGTCGGGGCGGCGCGTCTCCATCAGCTTGACCCCGGCAGCGAAGACGAACTCGGAGAGTTCCGCGCTGTAGACCGAGGGCACCGGCAGCCGCACGAGATCCAGCACGTTGTCGATGCCGTTCTCATCCTGGGTCGCCTCGTCGGCCTTCTCCGACGAGAAGCAGATGCCCTTCATGTGGTTGCCCAGCAGCTTGCGCAGCTTGTCCTTGGCGGTGACCACCGCTACCTTGGCGCCTCCGTCCGCGAAGGCCGCCAGCACGGTGCCGGCGCGCAGGTACTTGGGGTCGTTCATCATCACTTCCTTGCCGAGTTCGCGGTCGAAGAAGTAGTTGCCGCAGATGCCATGCACGGCAGGCGGCGCGCCGGTGACGATCGACAGGTTGTTGGGATTGGTGAAAGACGGCACCACGCAATCGGCCAGCAGGTTGGCGCCGGTTCGCATCATCTTTTCAAGGTACGGCGCGACGCCTGCTTCCACCGCGGCATCGAGGTAGGCCGGCTCGCACCCGTCCACGCAGACCACGACCACCGGCCGCTTCATCCAGCGGTAGCTCCGTGCATTGACTTCGATCGACTGGGGGTTCATTTCATGCTCCTTGTTGATTGGAAGAGTTGGACAGTGGCGAGCCGGCGTCCGGCCGGCCCATGGCCGTGTGCATTCGGCTGCGGCTGTCGGCAACGTGTTGCCGCATGACGCGCCCAGCGCGCTCGGCGTCACCGGACGCGATGGCGTCGACGATGTCGCGGTGCTCGTCGACCGACACGCTCAAGCCGCCGCCGTTGTCGAGGGCCCGCATGCGAAAAAGCAGCAGTTCCTTGATAAGGCGCTTGTACGTCTCGATGAGCTTCTGGCTGCCAGCCGTTTCCAGCAGCACCTCGTGGAACTGCAGATTCAATTGGGCGTATTGCTCGACGTCCTTGGCCTTTGCGGCGGACCCCATGGCCTTGAGCATGCCCTTGAGGCGCTCGATTCCGTCCGGCGCAATGGCGCGCGCCACTCGGCGCCCGATGATTTCCTCGAGCGCTTCGCGCAGCTCGTAGATCTCGTCGGCTTCCTCGAAGGAGATCTCCCGCACGAACACGCCGCGATTCTTTTCGTTGCGCACGAGCCCGGCTTCCTCGAGCGCCCTCAGGGCCTCGCGGATGGGACCGCGGCTGGTGTTGAAGCGCTGTGCGAGTTCGCTCTCGTTCACCCGCGTACCCACGGCCAGCTCGCCAGTCATGATGAGTCGCTCGATCTCTTCCTGCACCAGCATGGGCAGCGAATTGGACTGGAAGAAGGCCAAGGCGGCGGCGGGTTTGCTTGAGTTCATGAGCTCGATTCTGCGCACCAAATCGCCAACTGTCAACAATTTAATATTGACAGTTGCCAGTTAACGTTTTACATTGAGTGTACCGAAGCGGCCGTCACGACGCGCTTGGACCCGAGTCAGCAACCCAATTCCTACCCACACAGGACGAACCGATGAACTCAATCAAAGGCATCCGCCGACTCTCTACGGCACTGTGCGCGACGGCCCTGGCCTTCGCCGTGACCGGCGCTTCGGCGCAACAGAAGACCACCTTGCTCGTCTACACCGCGCTCGAGACCGACGCGATGAAGCTCTACAAGGACGGTTTCGAAAAGGCCAATCCGGACATCGACATTCGCTGGGTGCGCGACTCGACCGGCATCGTCACGGCCAAACTGCTGGCCGAGAAGGCCAACCCGCAAGCCGACGTGGTCGCTGGTCTTGCAGCCAGCAGCCTGGCCCTGCTGGAACAGGAAGGCATGCTCGCGGCTTATGAGCCCAAGGGCTTCAAGGAACTGACGCCCGCGTATTCGGACAGCGCCCGTCCCCCATCCTGGGTGGGAATGGACGTGTGGGCAGCCACCATCTGCTTCAACACCGTCGAGGCCAGGAAGCGCGGGCTGCCCAAGCCGGAAACATGGAAAGACCTCGCCAACCCGATCTACAAGGGCGCAATCGTGATGCCGCATCCGGCCTCCAGCGGCACCGGCTACCTCGACGTGGCCGCCTGGCTCCAGCTGTGGGGCGAGAACGATGGCTGGAAGTACATGGACGCGCTGCATGAAAACATTGCGCAGTACGTGCACTCCGGCTCCAAGCCCTGCAAGCAGGCGGGTGCCGGCGAGTTCCCCATCGGCATCTCTTTCGAGTTCCGCGCGCATCAGGTCAAGAAGTCGGGCGCGCCGGTTGAGCTGGTGTTCCCCAAGGAAGGATTGGGCTGGGACATCGAAGCCACCAGCATCATGAAGACCACCAGGAAGATGGAGCAGGCCAAGCGCCTGGCCGACTGGATGTCCAGCAAGGAAGCCAACCAGATCACCGCCAACTGGTGGGCCGTGGTGGCCTACCCCGGCGTCGCCAAGCCGCTGGAGGGCATCCCGGCGAACTACGAGCAGCTGCTGTCCAAGAACGACCTCAACTGGTCGGCCAAGAACCGCGAACGCATCCTGACCGAGTGGAGCAAGCGCTACGACGGCAAGTCGGAAGCCAAGCCCAACTGATCGTTCCACAACCCGCGACGAGAGCAAGAAGATGGACATGACTGACACCAGATTCCTCGCCGGCGATGCGCAAGCCGCCGGCGCGCTCGAGGTCATCGGAATCCGCAAGGACTTCGAATCCTTCAGCGCCCTGCGCGACGTGCACCTGCGCGTCAATCCGGGGGAGATGCTCTGCTTCCTCGGTCCCTCGGGCTGCGGCAAGACCACGCTGCTGCGGATCATCGCGGGACTGGAAACCCAGACGGCCGGACAGATCCTGCAAAACGGCAAGGACGTGTCCTGGCTGCCGCCCGACCAGCGCGACTACGGCATCGTGTTCCAGTCGTACGCGCTGTTTCCGAATCTCACCATTGCCGACAACATCGCCTACGGGCTGGTCAACGGCAAGGTGCGAAAGGCCGAGATCAAGACCCGCGTCGAGGAGCTGTTGAAACTCGTCGGCCTGCCGACCTCGGGTGCCAAGTACCCCAGCCAACTCTCGGGCGGACAGCAGCAGCGCGTGGCGCTGGCCCGCGCACTGGCGACGCGCCCCGGCTTGCTGCTGCTCGACGAACCCTTGTCGGCGCTCGATGCGCTGGAGCGCATCCGCCTGCGCGGCGAAATCCGCCGCTTGCAGCGGCAGGTCGGCATCACCACCATCATGGTGACGCACGATCAGGAAGAGGCGCTGTCGATGGCCGATCGCATCGTCGTCATGAACCACGGCGTGATCGAGCAGGTGGGAACGCCCATGGACATCTACGAACGGCCCGCCACGCCCTTCGTGGCCGATTTCGTGGGCAAGGTGAATGTGCTGCAAGGCTACGCCCTGGGCGGCAACCTCTTTCGCGTGGGCGACATGGACCTGCAATGCGATGCCTGCGACAGCGGCTTCGAACCCGGCGAGGCGGTGAACCTGTACCTTCGGCCCGAAGACCGCATGGTCGAGAACCTCGCGCACGACACGCCCAACCGCCTGCGCGTGCTCGTCACCAAGGTCGAGTTCCTTGGCGGACTGTGCATTGCCGAAGTCACGGCCGACGCGCTGCATGGCCAGAGCATGGGCCTGCATTTCTCGCTCAACCAGTTGCATGACCTCGATATCCGCGAAGGCAACCGCATCGACATCGCCCTGCGCGCCAATCGCATCCGCGCCTTTTGCAGCAGGACGGCCAAGGCATGAACGCGCTGGCCCGCCCCTACACTGCCGCGCCCATCGGCGTCGCCCGCCGCAGCATGCGCTGGAGCCGCGACGACCTGGTCGCGCGTGCGGTGCTGCTGGCCATCATGGCCATGCTGCTGGTGTTCCTCATTGCACCGCTGTTCACCATCCTCGTGAACGCGGTGCTGGACAAGGATGGCAAGTTCGTCGGACTGGCGCACTTCATCACCTACTTCCAGACGCCCAGCCTGCTGCGCGCGGCGTGGAATTCCATCTGGGTCGCCTCCGTGGTGGTGATGATCTCGGTGCCGATGGCCTTCGTCTGTGCCTACGCGCTCACACGCACCTGCCTGCCCAACTGGTTCAAGGGCACCTTCAAGCTGGTGGCGCTGATTCCGCTGCTGGCGCCTTCGTTGCTGGCGGCCATTTCGTTCGTGCAGTGGTTCGGCACTCAGGGGGCGCTCAAGTCGCTGCTGATGGGCGCTTCGATCTATGGCGCGCCGGGCATCATCCTGGCGGAGGTCTACAACACGTTTCCGCATGCGCTGATGATTCTGGTTACCTCGCTGTCGCTGGCCGACGGCCGCTTGTACGAAGCGGCGACCGCCTTGCGCACGCCGCCTTGGCGCCAGTTCACCACCATCACCTTGCCCTCCTGCAAGTACGGCCTGATCAGCGCCGCGACGGTCGTGTTCACCTACGTGGTCAGCGACTTCGGCTCGCCCAAGGTGATCGGCGGCAACTTCAATGTGCTCTCGGTCGACGTGTTCAAGCAGGTCGTGGGGCAGCACAACTTCTCGATGGGCGCGGTGGTCGGCATGCTGCTGCTCGTGCCCTCGATCCTGTCCTTTGTCATCGACTACACCGTGCGGCGCAAGCTGAAGGCGCAGTTGACGGCGCGCTCCGTTCCGCACATGCCCAAGCCGCGCCGGCTGGCCGACGCCTTGCTGGCCGCGGCATGCGTCATCGTGATCACGCTGCTGCTGGGCACCATCGGCATGGCGGTCTACACCTCGTTCATCACGCTGTGGCCGTATGACCTTTCGCTCACGCTCAAGCACTACCACTTCGCCCTGATCGACAGCGACATGGCCTCGGCCTACACCAACAGCCTGATTGTGGCGATCTCGACGGCGCTTGGCGGATCGCTCATCGTCTTTGTCGGCGCCTACCTGATCGAGAAGACGCGCAACCTCGTCGCGATGAAACGCGCCATGCACCTGATGGCCGTGCTGTCGATGGCGGTGCCGGGGCTGGTGCTGGGCCTTGGCTACGTGATGTTCTTCAATCACCCGGGCAACCCGCTCAATGGGCTTTATCAGACGATGCCCATTCTGGT
Source organism: Variovorax humicola (assembly GCF_037889915.1). NCBI lineage: Bacteria > Pseudomonadati > Pseudomonadota > Betaproteobacteria > Burkholderiales > Comamonadaceae > Variovorax > Variovorax humicola. Next base: position 66,130 of record NZ_JBBKZV010000017.1, read on the forward strand.
GGTGTCGATGATCGTCCACTACTACACGTCGAGCCACCTGACGGCGGTGACGGCGCTCAAGCAGATCGACAACGAATTCGAAGCCGTGTCCGCCTCGCTGAAGGTGCCATTCTTCAAGACCTTCCTGCGGGTGACCGTGCCCGTGTGCCTGCCGGCGATTCTGGACATCGGACGCTACTTCTTCGTCGTCTCGATGGCCAGCCTGTCTGCGGCGATCTTCCTGTACTCGCCCGACACCATCCTTGCGTCGGTTGCGATCATGCATCTGGACGACGCTGGCGAAATCGGACCGGCGGCGGCGCTTGCGAGCCTGATCGTCGTCACGTCCATCGTCGTGTGCATCGTCTATTCGTTGTTGACGCGCGTGCTGCTTGCGCGCACGCAGGCGTGGCGCAATCTGCGCCGCGGCTGATCATCTCTTGCCTGTACCTCATTCCCCACCTGGAGACACCATGAGCCAAGCTCGTTCACCGATCCTTCTCACGCCCGGCCCATTGACCACATCCGACAAGACCCGCGCGGCCATGCTGCGCGACTGGGGCTCGTGGGATTCGGACTTCAACCAGATCACTGCGCGCATCCGCCAGCAGGTGCTGCGCATCGTGCACGGCGAGGCCACGCACGAATGCGTGCCGCTTCAGGGCAGCGGCACCTTCTCGGTCGAGGCCGCCATCGGCACCATCGTGCCGCGCGATGGCCATGTGCTGGTGCCCAACAACGGCGCCTACTGCCAGCGCATCGCCAAGATCTGCAAGGTGCTCGGCCGTCGCGTGACCCTCATCGACTACACGGAAGACAAGCAGGTGCAGCCTGCCGATGTGGACCGCGTACTGGCGGCCGATCCTTCCATCACCCACGTCGCGCTGGTGCATTGCGAAACCGGCGCGGGCGTGCTCAATCCCCTGCACGAGATTGCACTGGCCGTTGAAAAGCATGGCCGCGGCTTGATCGTCGATGCCATGAGTTCCTTTGGCGCCATCGAAATCGACGCGCGCAAGACGCCCTTCGATGCGGTCGTCGCCGCATCGGGCAAGTGCCTCGAAGGCGTGCCCGGCATGGGCTTCGTCATCATCCGGCGCAGCACGCTGGAGAAGTGCGAAGGCAACTGCCATTCGCTGGCCATGGACCTCTACGACCAGTGGGTGTACATGGGCAAGACGACGCAGTGGCGCTTCACGCCGCCCACCCACGTGGTGGCGGCACTGGACGAGGCGATCACACAATACGTCGAAGAAGGCGGACTTGAAGCGCGCGGTGGCCGCTACGCGCGCAACTGCAAGACCCTGATCGCCGGACTGGCTGCGCTGGGTGTGCGCAGTTACCTTGACCCGGCCATCCAGGCGCCGATCATCGTCACCTTCCATGCACCCGATGACCCGAAGTACGACTTCAAGACCTTCTACCAGGAAGTCAAGAAGCGCGGCTACATCCTCTATCCCGGCAAGCTGACGCAGGTGGAGACCTTCCGCGTTGGCTGCATGGGGCACTTCGGAGACGCTGGCATTCCGGGGGCGGTCGCGGCGGTGGCGGACACGCTCAAGGCCATGGGGATCAAGCAGCAGGTCACCGACGTTGCGACGACGGCGTGATCGTCGCACCGTGCGCCTCGAAGCGTCGCCTCCGTTTTTGGCCGCTCCCCCGTGCCCATCGCGGCGGCCGTCAACCGCCCGCGCGAACCGGGCCGTTCAAGACTGGTATTCCGCGCTCGCGCGCGACAACACGGATCGTTCGCCGGGCGCTCGACCGATCAACCGTCTGCACGCGCCAGCGGCGTCGTTTTCGTCGGTGCGGACGATGAACCACGCTGGCTGCGCAAGCGGACGATCATGAAGTTGGCGGCCTGCATCACATGCTGGCGCGCCATTTCTTCCACCGCTGCGCCGTGGCCCTCGGCCACTTCGGCGAGCATGGCTTCGTGCTGGTCCCAGATGTCGCGCGGCTTTTCGTCGCGCATCAGCACCTCGCCCATCACCCGCTGCGTAGAGGTCCATTGCGCCTCCATGTTCGGCGCGATCAGCGGGTTTTCGGACAGTTCGTAGATGAAGGCGTGGAACTCGCGGTCGGCGGCGATCATGGCGGCCACCGACTTGCTCTTGACCGCCTTGCGGCCTTTCTGGATCAGCGCCCCGCCGCTCTTGCGGGCCCGTTCGGCATTGAGTTCGGCCGCCTTGCGGAATGCCAGGCCTTCCAGCACGGCGCGGATCTCGTACATGCTCAGCACATAGTCGAGGTCGAGTGGCGCGACGATCAGGCCACGGCCCGGTGCGTCCTTGAGCACGCCCTTGTTGCGCAACAACAGCAGCGCCTGTTGCACCGGCTGGCGCGACACACCGAGTTCCTGCGCGATCTGCTCCTGGATGATCCGCTCGCCTGGCGCCAGCCGGCCCTCGGTGATCTCGCTCAGGATCGCTTCGTGGACCTGCTCCACGAGCTTCGGTTGCAACGCCAGTTCTTTCATCGCACCAGTATATAAGCGCCGCTGCACAGTGAATTCGGTATGCAGCACGGCATCAGGGTTTCAGGCCAAGATCATGAGTCCTCGGTTTTGCCATTTCGGGATTCGAGCCAGTCGGCGATGCCGGGCGCGAGCACTGCTTGCGCCTTGCCTGTACTTCGCGAAGTGCCGACCGGGCTCATCATCAGGAAGCTCTGGCCGATCGAGGCACCCGGCGTGATGCCGCTGGCATCGACCAGGTCGTCGAGGCGATCTGCGACAAGTCGTTGCTGTGCGGCGCGTTCATCGCCCTGCTCCTTTCAGGATGCGTTTGGCCAGGGTCCGTGATTGCTCAAGACGCCCTCCAACGCCGCTCGGCATCGTCCCATGCGCCGAGCGGCTGCAGGTCGGGCACCCAGGCCAGGCCCGACTTCGCGTCCGATGAAGCGGCCTCGGGCGTGACGATGACATCGAGCAGCGCGGGCCGGTTGGCCAGCGCGCGCTGGATCGCCGCCGGCAGGTCCGCGGCGCGCTCGACGCGTTCGCCGTGCAGCCCGAAGGCGCGTGCCATGGCCGCATGGTCGGCGTACTGCAGCCGCGTGCCGACGACCTTGCCGTGGCTTTCCTCTTGGTCGCGCACTTCGATGGCCCAGCTGCCGTTGTTCGCGACCACGATCAGCACCGGTGCCTTGTGGCGTGCCGCGGTGTCGATCTCCATCGCGTTGAAACCGAAGGATCCATCCCCCGTTGCGACGACCACGGTGCGCTCCGGCAGCGCAAGACTCGCTGCCACGCCAAAGGGCGTGCCCACGCCGATGCAGCCAAGCGAGCCGGGGTCGAGGTAAGTGGTGGCCGGCAGCCCCACACGCGCAAAGCTCAGGAAGTCGCCGCCGTCCGCGACCACCACCGCATCGCCCGGCAGCGCATCGCGCAGCGCAGCGACGAGGCGATTGGGATGCATGCGGCCGTCGCTGCCGTCGGCAGCGGACTTCATCGACGTCACCAGCTTCTCCGCGCGTTCGAGATGCTTGGTGCGCGCAGTGCCGGCCCATGCGCGATCGGCTGCGCCTTGCTTGCCTTCGGTGGCCTGCAGCAGCGCATCGAGTGCGTCGGATGCCGTGGCAAAAAGCTCGACTGCGCCGCGGCGGTTGTCGCGCAGCTCGCCGGCGCAATCGGCGATGCGCAGGAACTTCGCCTCGCCGAACACAGCCGGCGATCCGTAGGCCAGCTGGAAGTCCAGGCGGCGGCCGACCGTCACGACCAGGTCGGCCTCGGTCATCACCGAGCCGCGCATCGCGGCGACGACCGCCGGATGATCGTCGGGCACCAGGCCACGGCTTTCGCCGGTGTCAAGGTAGAGCGCGCCCAGCCGCTCCATCAGCTTCGCGAGCTGCGGCCCTGCCCCACGCGCGCCGCGGCCGGAGATGAAGAGCGGCTTCTTCGCGGCCAGCAAAAGTTCCGCGGCGCGATGCACTGCGTCGGGGTCGGGCAGGAAGCGGTCGCGCGTGCGGCCCTGCATCTGCTCCGGCAGTTCCAGCGCGCGCGGGACCTCGGCACGCAGCGTGTCCACCGGAAAGTCCAGGTACACCGGGCCGGGCTCGCCGCCTTGGCCAAAAGCGCGCGACACCGCTTCGTCCAGCTCCTGCAGCACCAGTTCCGGTTGGCGCACGGTGCGCGCATAGCGGGTGAGCGGGCGCACGAAGTCGGTGTGGATCATGTCCTGCAGCGCGCCGCGGTTTTCCTGCTGCTGCGGCGGCGTGCCGGAGAGCACCAGCACCGGCGCCTTGGCCACGTAGGCATTGGCAATGCCGGTCATCGCATTGGTCACGCCGGGGCCGGCGGTGACCAGCGCCACGCCGAGGCCGCCGGTGAGTTCGGCGTGCGCGTGGGCCATGTAGACCGCGGCGCGCTCGTCGCGCACGTCGATGATCTGGATGCCCTCGGCGTCCAGACGCATCCACAGCGGCATGATGTGGCCGCCGCACAGCGCGAAGACGCGTGAGACGCCGCGCGCCTTGAGGAAGCGCGCCACCAGCGCGGCCGCGGATTGCTCGGTGATGGTTGGAGCTTGTGCCATGGTTCAGTTCCGTTTCGTTGTTGTCTTCAAAGCAGGCAGAGCGAGATCCAGGGCACGGCGGCAACGATGGCCAGGCCCACCAGCAGCGCCAGGATGTAGCCGACGATCGGCTTCATGCCCTCGGACGGATCGACGCGCCCGACCGCGCAGGCCGCGTAGTAGCCCACGCCAAAGGGTGGCGCGAACAGGCCGATGCCCATCGAGAGCACCACCACCATTGCGTAGTGCACCTCGTGCACGCCCATCTGGCGCGCGATCGGGAACAACAGCGGCCCGAACAGCACGATGGCCGGAATGCCCTCCAGCACGCTGCCCAGCACGATGAAGGCAATGATCGACACCACCAGGAAGGCCGTCCGCCCGCCGAGGGCCGACATGGCCTGCGCCAGCGTGTTGGAGAAGCCCGACTGGGTCAGCGCCCAGGCCATCGCGGTGGCGGTGCCGATGATGAACAGGATCGCGCCGGTGAGCGCGGCCGTCTCGATCAGCATCGGCACGACGCGGCGCCATTGCATCTGACGGTAGAACAGCACACCCGCGATGATCGAGTAGGCGATGCCGAGCGTGGACACCTCGGTCGCCGTCGCCACGCCGTAGACCACGGCGGCGCGGATCACAAAGGGCAGCAACACCGCTGGCAGGGCCACCAGCAGCGCGCTGCGGATCTGCGAACCGGTGGCCTTGGTGACGTGCGAGAGGTCTTCCTTGCGGTAGCGCCACCAGACCACGCCGCACAGCGTGGCGGCCAGCACCAAGCCGGGCAGCATGCCGCCGGTGAACAGCGCTGCGATCGATACCCCCGTGACCGAGCCGATCGTGATGAGCACCAGGCTCGGTGGGATGGTCTCGGTCTGCGCGCCGGTGGTGGCGAGCAGCGCGACAAGGTCGCCATCCTTCGCGCCGCGCTTGCGCATTTCCGGGAACAGCACGGGCGCCACCGCAGCCATGTCGGCCACCTTCGAGCCCGAGATGCCCGACACCAGGTACATCGCGCCGAGCAGCACGTACGACAGCCCGCCGCGCACATGGCCGAGCAGGCTCGCGAGGAAGGCGACCATCGCGCGCGCCATGCCTGTCATCTCGATCAACAGGCCGAGGAACACGAACAGGGGCACCGCCAGCAGGATGATGTGCGACATGCCTTCGTCCATGCGGCCGATCATCACGTCGATGGGCAGGCTCGTCGTCAGCGTGAGGAAGCCGAAGGTCGCAAGGCCGAAGCAGATGGCGATTGGCACGCCCATCAGCACCGTCACTGCCGTGACGCCGACGAAGAAGATCAGCAGGTTGAGGTTGCCCAGGCCCTTCATCGCGGGGCCGATGGCCTTGAACACCAGGCAGGCGAGCACGACCAGCGCGACCGCGCCGAGGACGCGCTTCCAGTCGCCCACGCGCAGCAGCCGTATCGCGGCCATGAGCGCCATGAGGCCGAAGCCAGCCGGCAGTGCCGCTGCGCGCCAGGCGTTCGAAATCTCGAGTGCCGGCGTGGTGACGTCGGCCTCGCCCGTGGCGAACTCGAAGGCCGGATAGACGATGAACAGCAGGAAGGCCAGCGCCGCCGCAAGACCGACGGTGTCGAGGAAGGCGCGTGTGCCGGGCGACACCTTGGCGACCAGTGCCGTCATGCGCATGTGCTCGCCGCGGCGCAGTGCCACCACCGCGCCGAGCGTGGCCAGCCACAGGAACAGGATGGACGCGACTTCATCGACCCAGATCAGGGGCGTGTGCAGGAAGTAGCGTGCGATGACGCCGGCGAGCAGCAGCAGGATCTCGGCTGCGATCAGCAGCGCCGCGATCCATTCGATGCCGCGTCCGAGCGTAGCTTCGACGAAGCCGGCTGCGCGCGCGACGGTCCCATCGGGCAGCGCGGCAGTCGGAATAGAGGGGGCGGATGGAAGGTGCGACATGGTCGTCTCGCGGGAGGAATGAGCGGCCAGCGCGCTCATGCAATGTCGCCGGCGTACTGCGTGAGCAGCGCCCAGGCGTCCTTGTCGAAACGCTCTTTCACATCCTTGTAGAAGTTGGCCTTGCTGAGCGCGCTCCGGAAGGCCCCTGTGTCGACCTTGTTGAATACGAGCCCCTTGCCTTCGAGCGACTTCTGCAGGTCGACATTGGCCTTGGCGATGTCGTCGCGCTGCTTCTTCGCCGCGGCATTGATGTGCTTCGCCACGACGGTCTTCACGTCGTCGGGCACGCCCTTCCAGACCTTGCCGCTGGCAACGAACCAGAAGCCGTCCCAGGCATGGTTGGTGAGCGAGCAGTACTTCTGCACTTCGAAGAACTTCGCCGCCTCGATCAGCGCGAGAGGGTTCTCCTGGCCGTCGGCGACCTTGGTCTGCAGCGCCTGGTAGGCCTCGCTGAGCGGCAGGCTGACCGGTGCCGCACCCAGCGCCTTGAACATCTGCACCCACAGCGGCACCACCGGCACGCGGATCTTGAAATTCTTCAGGTCGTCGGGTGTCTGGATCGGCTTGCTGCTGGTGGTGATCTGGCGGAAGCCGTTGTCCCAGACCGCTTCGAAGGGCGCCAGGTTGGCCTTGGCGATCGCAGTGCGGATGTGGTTGCCCATGGCGCCGTCCATCGCGGCCCAGACCTTGTCGTAGCTGGAGAACGCAAAGCCGGTGCCGGTGATCGCGGTCACCGGGACCAGCGTCGACATCACCATGCCCGGGAAGGTGGCGAGTTCCAGCGCGCCGGAGCGCACCTGCGACATCATGTCCGAGTCGCTCCCCAACTGGTTGTTGGGAAAGAGCTGGATCGCCACCCTCCCCTTGGTTTCCGCCGAGATGGCGTCGAGTGCCTCTTTCAGTCGCACGTTCACCGAGTGGGTGACGGGCAGGTCGGTGCCGAGCTTGAACTTGAATTCGGCATTGGCGGCCTGCGCCCAGGCGCCGCTCGTGACGGTGCCGGAGCCGAGCAACGCGCCGGCGGCGAGGAAGTTTCTTCTGTTGAGCATGTCAGTTGTCTCCTGGGTCAAGGTGGCTTGCAGATTTGCCGCTCTTTGGGAACCTTCGTTGTAAATGTATTCTGAATTCAGAACTCAGTCAAGACGGGGTTTTTGCCAAATCGTGCGCCCGCCGGCGCTACTGCCAACTGACCAGGGCGCTCGCCATCGACGGCAATGACCGCGCCGGTGACCGGCGCGCGCCGGCCATCGAACCGGCACATGAAGGCGGAACGTTCGATCATGGAAATCAGCTCCTGGAGATGACGCGTCGCGGCTGCACCCGCCGACGCGACGGGCGTGCCGTAGCCGTCCGGTCTCAGCTCATGGCCTTGTCGCGCGACATCAGCTCGCGCAGCGTGCGGTGCAGGATCTTTCCGGTGGCGGTGCGTGGCATCTCGTCGTCCTGCACGAAGATGATCGAGCGCGGCCGCTTGTAGCCGGCCAGGCGTTCCTTGCACCAGTCGAGGATCGCTGCCTCGGCGGCCTTCGGGTCCGCCGACGGGTCGTGCAGCACGACGACCGCCTGCACCGTCTCGCCCCACTTCTCGTGCGGAATGCCGATCACCGCGACGTCCTTGACGCTGGTGTGCGTGCCGATCACCGTCTCGACCTCGGAGGGGTAAATGTTCTCGCCGCCGCTGATGATCATGTTGCTCTTGCGGTCGACCAGTTGGATGTAGCCGTCCTCGTCGCGACGCGCCATGTCGCCCACCGAGCACCATTCGCCGCGGAAGGCCTCGGCCGTTTTCTCGGGGTTCTTCCAGTAGCCGTCGAAGACATAGGCGGTGCGCGAGTAGAGCTCGCCAACCTCGCCATCGGGCACTTCCTTGCCGTCCGGGTCGAGGATCTTGATGGCGCCCGAGCCGGCCCATTCGCGGCCCACGGTGCCCAGCCGATCGATCTGCTCTTCGGGGCGCAGCAGCGTCACCCAGCCGGCCTCGCTCGAACCATAGAGTTCGAACAGGCCCGAGTTCTTGAAGTAATCGAGGATGGCGAGCTTGGTGTCCTTGCGCGCAGGCGCCGAGGAAATCAGCAGCTTCTCGACCGCGCTCACGTCGTACTTCGCCTTCACCGCGGCCGGCAGGCCCAGCATCATGATGTAGTGGGTGGGCACGAGCGAGGTGAAGGTCACCTTCTCCTGCGCCAACGTGGCCAGCAGCCCCTCGGGGTCGAAGCTCTTGCGGTCGTCGACCACGATGGTCGCGCCCAGGTACATGAAGGTCAGGGCGAAGTACAGCGAGTTCGCATGGCACAGCGGCATCACCAGCAGCGCCGTGTCATCGCGCGAAAAGCCGAACTCCACCGCGGTGGCCAGCGCGATCAGCGCATTGCCTTCGTGGTTGCGCATGGCGCCCTTCGGCTTGCCGGTGGTGCCGGAGGTGTACATCAGTGCGAAGGGGTCCTCGGGCCGCACGGTGACCGTGGGCGGCGTGGTCGAGGCAGCGGCGATCAGGGCTTCGTAGCCGGTCCATCCGGCCGGCGTGCCGGCGCCGCCGAAGCGCACGTAGCGGTCGGCCTCCAGCGGCAGGTCGGCGCGGATCGGCTCGATGCGCTCGACCAGGTCGTCCTGCACGATGACCGCCTGCGCCTCCGCGTGCTCGAGGATGTACGCGATCTCCGGCGCCATCAGGCGGAAATTGATCGGCACCGCGACCAGGCCGCTGCGCGCGAGCGCGACGTACATCTCCATCCACTCGACGCAGTTGTACGCGAGCAGTCCGACGCGGTCGCCCTTCTCCAGGCCGAGTGCCAGCAGGCCGTTGGCCAGGCGGGTGGCGCGCTCGTCCCACGCGCCGAAGGTCAGCACGCGCTTCGAATCGCGCGTGCCGGTCTTGCGCGGATGGAGCCGCGCGTGGGCGGCGATGGCATCGGAAACGGCGAGCAGATGGCTCATGGCTGCACCTCCGTCATGGTGGCGGTGCAAGGGTTCGATGAAGCAGCTTGCATGGTTTGTCTCCTCTTGGCTTGTGGCTCTTGCTCTTGGGAAAGATGCGGGGTCGACGGGGTGGGTGCCGTCACGACCCTCCCGCGGCGGCGCCGGATGCGTCCGCCCGGTCTGCCGCAATGCCCCTCAGATCGAGGCCTCGCATGCGCGTGGCATGGCCGTTCTTCCCCGGCGCTGCGTGGAACGCTTCGCTCAGCCGCTCGATAGCGATATCGGCGGCGCGCGTGATGTGCGCGCGGGCCAGGCGTTCCGCGGCGTCGCCATCGGCGGCGATCACCGCATCGAGCATCTCTTCGTGTTGCGCCCAGATCCGGCCCGGCGACTCGTCGCGCATCAGCACCTCGCCCATCACGCGCTGGATGCAGGTCCATTGCACCTTGAGAGTGGGCGAGATGAGCGGATTGCCCGACAGCTCGTGGATCATGTGGTGGAACCCGAGGTCGGCGGCGATCAGCGCGGTGGCCGACCCCTTCTCGACGGCCTCGCGCCCGTCGCGCAGCAGCCCGGCACCGAGCCGCCCTGCGAGCGGCGCGTTGGTTTCGGCCGCGCGGCGAAAGGCCAGCCCCTCGATCATGGCGCGGATGTCGTACATGTGGCGCACCTGATCGGGATTGATCGGCGCAACGATCAGTCCGCGCCGTGGCGCGTCGTCGAGCACGCCCTGGTCGCGCAGCAGCATCAAGGCCTGCTGCACCGGCTGGCGCGACACGCCCAGGCGTTGCGCGATCTCCTCCTGGATGATGCGCGTCCCCGGCTTCAGATGCCCTTGGGCGATCTCGGCAACCAGCTCTGCATGGACTTGGGACGAGAGATTCGGCGGCATGGCGAGGATTTTCATGAAGCGACTATAACGAATACTGAATTCAGTATTCGAACGTCCGGATGAATAGCCTGCTGCGAATCATGGTCTTCAACATCGCGATTCGCCACATTGAATTCAGTCGTGACAGGCGCGCTTTCACTGCCATAGAGTGGTTTCGAGTGCACCGGAAAGAGCGCCTTGGTCGCCCCACCTCGGCGCAACACCTGGTTGCCTTCCTAGCCGGGATTTCCCGAATGCTGAATTCGGAATTCTCGCAACAGAGTTCGGCCGATCCCTGACCATGGAGACAGACATGAAGGAGACAACGATGGCAAATCCTCTTGGTGCCGCATCACCCTGTTGCGCCTGCGCCGCCTCCGATCCCGGCCGCCGTATGGCATTGAAAGCCGCGGCCGGTGCGGCCCTACTGGCTGGCTCCGGCCTGGCCTGGGCCGAGGACGGGCCCAAGGCCGGCGACCTGCTGGTGCAGGTCGATGACGAGGCCAAGAAGCCGATCACCAGCGCGGAGCTCAAGATCGGCCAGAAGCCTGTCATCGCCTATCCGTACGACCCTGCGGCCAAGGCGCTGCGCGACAGCACGCGTCTCAACCGCGTCGTGCTGGTGAAACTGGACCCGTCGACCATGGATGCCTCGACGGCGGGACGCGCCGCGGACGGCGTGGTCGCCTATTCGGCCTTCTGCACGCACCAGGGTTGCGATGTCAATTCCTGGGTGGCGGCCGAGTCGGCGCTGCTGTGCTTCTGCCATTTCTCGAAGTTCGCGCCCAACCAGGAGGCCGCCGTCACCGCCGGTCCGGCGCCCAGGCCACTGCCTGCGCTGCCGCTCAAGGCGGACGGCGGCAAGCTCGTCATTGCGGGCGGTTTCAACTCGGCGCCCGGCAAGGCTGTGGCCTGAGCGCGCTCCCCCTGGCGAGGCGGCGCCCGCCACTCGCATTTCCCCACACCACACGGAGACGCTGAAGCCATGAAAAACACATTGAAGTACACCTGCGTTGCGATGGTTTGCTCGCTTGCCGCACTCGCGCACGCCGAAGGAGCGCCGCCCTATCTGGAGGTGACCGACGCGCGCCTGCAAGCGCCGGAGCCGGCGAACTGGCTGCTCTACCGCGGCAACTACGGCGGGTGGGGCTATAGCCCGCTGAAGAGCATCAACACCGACAACGTCGGCAAGCTGACCCTCGCCTGGTCCTACGCCACAGGCGTCGCCGAAGGCCACCAGGCGCCACCGATCGTCAATGGCGCCTACATGTACGTGGCCACACCGAGCGCCCAGGTGATTGCCTTCGACGCCCGCTCCGGCAACGAGATCTGGCGCTATAAGGGCCAGGTGCCGGCCGAGCAACTATTGCTCCACCCCACCAGTCGCGGCGTCGCCCTGTACGGCGACAAGGTCTACTTCGCGACGCCCGACTGCAAGCTGCTCGCGCTCGACGCGAAGACCGGCAAGGTGGCCTGGACCAAGTCGGTGTGCGAATGGAAGAACGGCTATTACCTGACGCTCATGCCGCTCGCGGCAAAGGGCAAGATCATGGTCGGTTCCTCGGGTGGCGAAACGGGCGTGCGCGGCTTCGTCGCCGCCTTCGATGCCCAGACCGGAAACGAGGCCTGGCGCACCTACACCGTGCCGGGCCCCGGCGAGCCCGGCAACGACACCTGGCCTTCGGGCGACAGCTACAAGAGCGGCGGCGGCTCGATCTGGATCACCGGCACCTACGACCCGCAGACGGGCCTGGCCTTCTGGGGCACGGGCAATCCGGCGCCCTGGCCGGCGGACCTGCGCAAGGGCGACAACCTCTACACCTCGTCGGTGATCGCGCTCGACGTGGAGACCGGCAAGATCAAGGGCCACCACCAATACCAGCATAACGACGCCTGGGACTGGGACGAGGTTTCCGCGCCTTTGCTGATCGACACCACCTTCAAGGGCAAGCCGGTCAAGAGCCTGGTGCATGCCGGCCGCAGCGGCTACCTGTGGGTGCTCGAGCGCACTGCCGACAAGGTCAAGTACGTGGAGGCCTGGCCCTTCGTCAACAACAACGTGGTGACGGCCGTCGACAAGAAGACCGGTCGCCTCACCTACGACGAGTCGAAGAAGCCCGGCGCGGCCAAGGGCGCGGCCTTCTGCCCGGGCCTGTGGGGTGGCAAGGACTGGCCGCCGGAGGCCTACAACCCCGGCACCGGAATGCTCTACGTGCCGGCCAACAACAACATGTGCGGCGTGCTGCCGCAGGGCGAGAACGTCAAGTACAAGCCGGGTGAACTCTTCATCGGCTATCCGCTTGACGGCGTGCTCGGCAGCGTGCGCGTGCCCAACCCCGAACAGACCGTCGGCGAACTGCAGGCATAGACCAGGATCTGCTCGCCCGGGCGGTGTTCCGCGCCTATGACGCGACCAACGGCAAGGTACTGTGGGAATACCCGACACCCTCGGGCGTCATCCTGCCGTGGAACTTTCCGTTCTTCCTGATCGCGCGCAAGCTCGGGCCGGCGCTCATCACCGGCAACACCATCGTCATCAAGCCCAGCGAGGAGACGCCCATCAATGCCTTCGAGTTCGCCGAGCTGGTGGCCGAGACCGACCTGCCGCAAGGCGTGTTCAACCTGGTGTGCGGCGGGCGCGAGACCGGCGCCAAGTTGACGGACAACAAGGACGTGGGCCTTGTCAGCTTCACCGGCAGCGGCGACACCGGCTCGAAGATCATGCAGTCGTGCGGCAAGCATTTGACGCGCGTCAACCTCGAGCTCGGCGGCAAGGCCCCGGCGATCGTGCTGGCCGATTGCGACCTGGAACTCACGGCCAACGCCCTCTTCAACTCACGCGTGCTCAACACCGGGCAGGCCTGCAATGCGGCCGAGCGCGTTTACGTCGAGCGCAAGGTGGCCGACGCACTGGCCGAGAAAGTGACCAAGCTCATGGCCGGCACCAAGTACGGCGACCCGAGCACGGAGAAAGGCCTGCACATGGGTCCGCTGGTGACCAAGGTCGGCCGCGACAAGATGGCCGCCATGGTCGAGGCCGCGAAAGGCCAGGGTGCGCAGGTGCTGACCGGCGGGCGCATCGCCGACCTGCCCGGCTATCACTACGAGCCCACCGTGCTGCTGGGCTGCAACACCGGCATGGACGTGATGACCAAGGAAGTGTTCGGCCCTGTGCTGCCGATGCAGATCGTCGAGGACCTCGATGAAGCATTGGTGCATGCCAACGACTCCGACTACGGCCTCACCTCCTCCATCTTCACGCAGAACATCAACCAGGCGATGAAAGCGGTGCGCGAGCTGCGCTTCGGCGAGACCTACATCAACCGCGAGCACTTCGAGGCGATGCAGGGCTTCCACGCCGGCCGGCGCAAGTCCGGCATTGGCGGCGCCGACGGCAAGCACGGCCTGTACGAGCACATGGAAACGCACGTCGTCTACATGCAGACCGCCGGCTGAAAGGCGCAGGGGAAGAGGAGTTGGCGCGCCCGGCCGAAATGGCGGCCGGGCGCGCTTTCTTGCCACCCTGCCGCACCACTGCGCGCACAAGCCGATGGCCGCCATCTTTGCCGTCACCCTTCCGTTCTTTGCGCTGGTGCTCGCGGGCTACCTCGCGATCCGGTGGGACCTCTTTCCGATCGAGGCGATCCCCGGGTTGAACGTCTTCGTGCTGCTGTTCGCGCTGCCGTGCATGCTCTACAAGTTCGCGTCGATGACGCCCATCGTGAGGCTGCTCGACCCGAGCATCGTGCTGACCTACCTGGGCGCGGCCGGCTTGATGGTGGCGCTCACGGTGGCGGCGGCACGGCGCGGGCACACCGGCTGGAACGACGCCGCCTTCGGCGCGCTCGTCGGCAGCTTTCCGAACTCCGGCTTCATGGGCGTGCCGCTGCTGGTCGCGCTGCTCGGCGCGGCCGCGGCCGGGCCGGCGATCGTCGCGCTGGCGGTGGACATGGTGTTCACCTCGTCGCTGTGCATCGCGCTCTCGCAACTCGGAGCGGCCGGCGAGCACGGCGCGCAGCGCGCGGCGCTTCAGGGCCTGAAAGGCATGCTGAAGAATCCACTGCCTTGGTCGATCCTGCTCGGCTGCCTGGCCACCGCCAGCGGAAAGCAGTTGCCTGCCCCGGTGTTCCATGCGATCGACCTGATGGCGGGTTCCGCCTCGCCGGCGGCGCTCTTCACCATCGGAACGGTGCTGGCACGCAACCGCGCGCTCATGGCGCGTGCAGCGGGGTCGCAGGCTCGCAGCGACCCTGTGGCAAATCGACCCACTGGCACGCTGCAACTCGTTGCCTGCAAGGTCATCGCGCACCCGGCGATCGTGCTTGCGCTCGGGACCCTGGCCAAGTCGCTCGGCGCGCCGCTGGAGCGCAGTTCGCTGGTGGTGCTGGTACTCACCGCGGCGCTGCCGAGCGCGAGCAACGTGCCGATGCTGGCCGAGCGCTTCGGGGCCGATGCGGGGCGCATCGCCTCGGTGGTGCTCAACACCACGGTGATTGCGTTCCTGACGTTTCCGCTCGCCGTGGCGCTGATGAAATGATGTCTGCCCAGCCCGAGCGCGCGCTACTTGGCCCCGAGCACCCAGTCCGCCAGCGTCTTCGCCTCGGCGGGCGTCACGTCGTTCGGCGGCATCGGAACCTGCCCCCACGCGCCCACGCCGCCTTTCTGGATCTTCTCCGCGAGCATCTGCGCAGCGCCGCCCTGCCCGGCGTACTTTGCGGCGATGTCCTTGAAGGCCGGGCCGACGACCTTTTCCTTCACGCCGTGGCAAGCGAGGCAGTTCTTCTTCTCGGCAAGCTTCTGATCGGCCAGGGCGGGCAACGCGGCGCAAAGCGCGAGCATCACGGTCAGGACTTTCATGCGGTCTCCTTGTTGTCGGGTGGAATTGGCCTGCAAGCAAGCGCGACTTTAGGAAGACGTGCCGCGCGATGCACGAATGAATTCAGTCTTCGGCACTATGCGTTGCAACGTCCGCTGGCAAGCGTCGCTGCAATCGCGGCGGCCGACCGATCGTCATTTCAATCACCACTACTGCCCGAGACCTGTCATGACGCCGCTCCGCGTACCTGATGTCGTGTTCCACGCCCGTGTTCGCAACGCGAAGCTCACGGGCCCCAATCGGACGGCGTCGGCGTGACGGTGTCTGGCGCGGATACGATCCTGGCCTATTTGCGCGAGGCAGTCACGGTTGGACGATCGAGGTAAGGAATGAGCAAAGCGATAGTCATACGTGAATACGGCGGGCCCGAGATCCTCCAGCTGGAATCCGTACAGGTCGGCAATCCAGGCAAGGGAGAGCTGCGGATTCGACAGACGTGCCTGGGCGTCAACTTCCATGATGTCTATGTCAGGTCCGGGCTCTACAAGACGCTGGCGCTGCCGGGTGTTCCGGGCATCGAAGGCGTTGGCGTTGTCGAGGACATCGGCAGTGATGTCGAAGGATTCGTCGTGGGCGATCGCGTGACCTACATCACCAGCGCCTACGGTGGCTATGCGTCCGAGCGGATTCTCGCGGCCGACATTGCGGTGAAGCTCCCCGAGACCATCGATGACGAGACTGCGGCATCGGTGTTCCTCAAGGGCTTGACGGTGGACATGCTCGTGAACAGCGTTGGCCGCATCCAGCCAGGCGATCAGGTGCTCGTGCAAGCCGCGGCGGGAGGGGTGGGACAGCTCCTGTCGCAGTGGGCCAGTCACCTGGGTGCGACCGTGATCGGTACGGCGGGCTCGGCCGAAAAGGCGGAGATTGCCAGGAAGGCTGGCTGCAGCCACGTGATCCTGTACCGGCAAGAGAAGGTGGCCGAAAGCGTCAAGGCCATCACCGCTGGGCGAGGCGTCAATGTGGCATTCGACAGTGTCGGCAAGGATACCTTCGCAGGTTCATTGGACTCGCTGGCGTTGTGCGGGCACCTGGTCAATTTCGGGCAATCGTCCGGGCCGGTCGAGCCCGTGGCCTTGACGCAGTTGTCGATCCGCTCGACTTCGTTGACTCGCCCGATGCTCTTCCACTACACCGCACGACGATGGAGGCTCGCTGCGGCGCATGCGTTCCTGGAATCGAGACAAGCGACCACCCCAGTCGTCTTGACGGTCTGAGCCGCCTTGCGGCAGCCTATGGAGTGCGGCCAAGAGGGCAAGGTCAAACGTCCTGATCAGGTTCGACCCGTATCGCGCGCACGCGGGCAGGCTGAAGCCATTTGACCCGGACTCAAGGTCAGCGAGCAGCTATCGAGCCGTCAGTGGAAGCCCGCGAGGCAAGGACGGCAACCGCTGCATCGGCGACTATGCATAAGCCCCAGGATCGACGCACTCGGCGTTTCCGCCCTGTTCAAGAATTCTTTTGCACGCGTCGATGCTCGCCGAAGCGATTGGCCCCCTCGGACATGCCACTGCGCGACCGCTTGGGACGCGCTGGACGCAACCCCGCATGCAGCAGGCCATCAGACGGCTGATTCCCACTCGGTCTGAACGGCAATCACGACGATTGCCAATGACCCGGCCGGCTGGAGCACACTTCCGGCCACGGTCCTTCAACATGAATCCTGCCCCGACCCCATTGCGGGCGAAACCATTGCGTCACCACCCCTGGAGGATGACATTCGCGTGCCTGGCGCTGGCGGTGCTCGCGTTCGTGCTCTTGTTTGACTGGAACTGGGTCCGTCCGCCGCTGGAGAGCTACATCTCGCGCAAGACCGAGCGCGAGTTCCGGATGTCGGACCTGCACGTCAGCCTCGGCCTCGTGCCGACGATCCGCATGCGCGACGTCTACTTCGCCAACGCGCCCTGGTCGCACGAAGCAGCGCCGATGGCCCGCATCGACGAGCTCGAATTCTCGATCTCCCTGCGCGACCTGCCCGACAAGGTCCTGGTGCCGCAGGTGGTGCTGACGCGCCCGGACCTGAACTTCGAACGGTTGGCCGACAACCGCAAGAACTGGATCCTTTCCGATCCGTCGGATACACGGCCGAGCAAGCTGCGCATCAGCACGCTGTCGTTCCATGACGGGCGCATGCGCTATGTCGATCACCGCCTGCCCATCGAGGTCGACGTGGTTGCCGGCACCTTCGAACCGGCCGGCCTCGACAAGGTCCAGGGCGCCGTGGGCACCCCCGAGAGCAACCGCTACATGACACGGTACGAGTTCAAGGGCAACTACCACGGCACGGCCTTCTCAGGCCATGCGCTGACTGGCGAGGTGCTCAGCTTCGCTGAATCCGGCGCGCCGTTTCAGCTCAAGGGCGAATTTGTCGCCGGATCGACCAGGGTGGCGGTCGAAGGAAGGATCGCCGATGCAGCCAACATTTCGGCCATCGACGCGCAAATACGCATCGAGGGCCAGACGCTGGCCAGCCTGTATCCCTTCCTGCTGCTGCCGTTGCCGACATCGCCCCCCTACCAATTGCAAGGGCACCTGATCCTCGAGGGCGATCGCTACACCATGAACGACCTGAGCGGGCGGATCGGCTCGACCGACCTCACCGGCCACGCCACTTACGTCGAGAAGGAGCCGCGCCCGCTGCTGACCGCGGACCTGCAAAGCCGTCTGCTCGACATCAAGGATCTCGGCCCGCTGATTGGCATGCAGGCCGAGGGCCCCCGTGCCAAGCCCGCCGCCTCTCGGGGGCAGAAGCGCGACCGGCCGGGTGCCAAGGCCACGGCGCAGGCCACCGAGCCCGACCGTCTGCTGCCGGCCGGCTCGTTCGATGCCAGCCGCCTGCAGCACATCGATGCCGACGTGACGCTGGTCGCGAGCGAGCTGAGGGTGCCCCGGGCGCTGCCCCTGGAAAGCCTCACCGCCACGCTGCATCTGCACGATTCGATCCTGAGGGTCGCCCCGCTCGACTTCGGCTTCGCCGGCGGCACCATCGCGTCGCAGGTGACGCTCGATGCGCGCGAACCCACGATCCGGTCCGAGGTTCGCATCGACCTGCGGGGCGTGGAGGTCGGCCGCTTGATACCCCGCAGCGAGACCATCGCCAAGGGCGCCGGCCGCCTGGGCGCGGTGCTCGAACTCAAGGGCAGCGGCAATTCGATCGGCGATGCGGCGGCCGGCGCCGATGGCCGCATGGCTGCCACGATCGCGGACGGCCGCGTCTCCAACCTGCGCGATGCCGCCAGTTCGCTCAACGGCGGCAAGGTGTTGAGGCTGCTGGCCAGCGGCGATCGCGACATCCGGGTCAATTGCGGCGGCATCGAGTTCGACGTCAAGGGCGGACGCGGGACATCGAAGCTGTTCGTCATCGACACCGAGCAGACGCAGGTCCTCGGAGGCGGCAGCTTCGACCTTGCGAACGAACGCTTCGACATCATCGTCGCACCCAAGCCCAAGAAAGCCGGCATGCTCTCCCTGCGCACGCCGGTGCGCCTCTATGGCAGCTTCACGCGGCCCGGCTACCGCTTCGAGAAGGGGCCGCTGCTTGCGCGCGCGGCTGGCGCCATCGCGCTGGCCACGGCAGCCCCACTGGCGGCGCTGCTGCCGCTCGTCGAGACTGGCCCGGGCAAGACCACCGACTGCGCCGCCGTGCAGCAGCAGGTCGGATCGGCTGTCCGGCAGGCGAGTGCGCCGGCCGCGCGCAAGTGATCGCTGCGCGGGCCGGCAGCAGCGCGCCTGCATGGCCATCGCGCCACTTCAGTCCGGGCAGGTGCTCCCGCGGGCCAGGCGGTTGGCGGGGCGGTCCGCAGGGCGTGGCGTGCGAGAAGTCATGGACAGCGGCCCGGCGTCGGAGTTTTTCCGGGAACGCTCATCATCGTTTTCGCCTATGCTTTCTCGAAGGTGCGCCATGGTCCAGGAAAGCAACCGGTGGATGGAAACCTCGGATGTGGTTCCGATGTTTCCCAGCCTGGTCTGGAAAGTCCAGATCGAGGCCAGCTTGCGCGATGCGCTGGCACAAAGCATCCTCGCAGCGCTGGCCGACATGCGGCGCGGCCTGCCGCCACTCGAAGCCGGCCGCGGTTGGCAGTCCGGGCAGGCGCTGCATGAACGCGAGGACTTTCGCGACCTGGTTTCGTGTGTACATCGCGCTGTCGCGGGTATCCTGCGATTCCTGCGAATCGGTGATGCTGCCTTCGAGATCACGGCCTGCTGGGCCACCGTGCTGGCCAAGGGTGCCGCACACAAGCTTCACAGCCACCCCAACAATTTCCTGAGCGGCGTCTACTACGTGCGCACCCCGCCGGGCGCCGACACCATCAACTTTCATGACCCGAGAAGGCAGACCGCCGTCATCAGGCCTCCGGTCATGGAGTTGACGGCGGACAACACCGACCAGGTGGTGGTCAAGGTGCGCAACGGAGCGCTTCTGGTGTTTCCCTCCTTTCTGGAGCACTCCGTCGATGCCAACCTGAGCGAAGAAGAACGAATCAGCGTCAGCTTCAACGTGATGTTCTCTTCGTTCACCCAGCAGTTGAGCAAACCGCTCTGGTAGAACCAGCCAGGAGACCCCCATGGACGACGAGACACTCAACCTCAGCATCCGCAAGTTCCTCAAGATGGTCGGCGTCAACTCGCAGCGCGAGATCGAGCAGGCGGTGGCGAAGGCCGTTGCCGCCGGTATCGGCGCCGAGACCTTTGCCGCCACCATGACCCTGGAGATCCCGGCACTGGGGCTCAAGGTCGGGTTCGACGGCGAGATCAAGCTGCATTGAGCTTCCGCCGCCGGCAACCGCTGAGATGCACGACGCCGACAAGTTCGAAGCGGTGCTGCGCTATCACGAGCGCACCAAGCACCAGTTCCACCGCTATGCGCGCTTCGCCGGCACCCTGGACTGGGTGAACCAACCCAACCCGTTCCGCCGTTACGAGGGGGCGCCGCTCATTCAGTTGCCCATCCTTGGCGCGGACGAGGAGCCGTTGTCGCCTCCCTACGAGGAGATTTATCGTCGGGTCGCGGTGCCGAGCGCGCCGCTCACGGTCCGCTCGCTGTCGCGGCTGTTCGAGTACGCGCTTGCGCTGTCGGCCTGGAAGCAGGCGGGCAGCACGCGATGGGCGCTGCGCAGCAACCCTTCGAGCGGCAACCTGCATCCCACCGAGGGCTACCTGCTGATCGGCGTGGTTCCCGGGCTGGCGCCCGCGCCCGGCCTGTACCACTACGCGCCCAGAGAGCACGGTCTGGAACGGCGTGCGAACGGCTCCGCCGAGTGGTTCGCGCAGTTGATGCGGGAGTTTCCCCCAGAGGCCTTCCTCGTCGGTCTCTCGTCCATCCACTGGCGCGAAGCGTGGAAGTACGGCGAACGCGCGTTCCGCTATTGCCAGCACGACGCGGGCCATGCCATCGGCACGCTTCGCATCGCCGCCGGGACCCTGGGATGGAGCGCCGTGGTGTTGCATGGCCTGGCCGATGAATGCATCGAAGCCTTGCTGGGGCTGGACCGCACCGAGGACTTCGCAGGCGCCGAGCGCGAACAGCCGGAACTCGTCATGCTCGTCTGGCCGAATGACGCAGGCGCGCCGCGGTGTGCGGACGCGCATCGCGCGTTGCCGCTCGGCCTCGATCCGCTGCTGGTGCGCGAGCTCACGAAGCAAGGCTGGTACGGAACAGCGAACCGGCTCAGCCACGACGACCCCGTCGCCTGGACCGTCATCGACGAGGTGGCGCTCGCCTCACGCAAACCGATCGGCGAGCAGTATGGCTTGGACCTGTTCGACGCGCCTGCCCCAGCGCATCGAACCGCAGCGTTCCCAGGCGGGCTGACGGCCGGCCAGATCATCCGCCAGCGGCGCAGCCTCCTGGCCTGCGACGGCCAGACCTCGATCACGGCCGAGCACTTTTACGGCATGCTCGCGCGCGTCATGCCGCGCGTGGAACTGGCAGCGAACCGGCGGCCGTTGCCCTGGGATGCGATTGCCTGGGAGCCGCGCATCCACCTCGCCATGTTCGTTCATCGGGTGGACGGACTCGACCCGGGGCTGTACTTACTCGTCCGCGACCTGGACAAGCTGGAAAAGCTGAAGCGCGCCATGCATCAGCGCTTCGACTGGTCCAAGCCCCCCGGATGCCCGGCGGACCTTCCCCTTCACAGGCTGGAAAGCGGCGATGCGAGGCAGCTCGCGACGCAGGTGAGCTGCTTCCAGGACATCGCGGGCGACGGGGTCTTTTCGCTCGGCATGATCGCCGAGTATCAGGACGCCTTGTCGGCGCACGGGCCCTGGTTCTATCGCAGGCTCTTTTGGGAAACCGGGGTGATCGGGCAGGTGCTGTACCTGGAAGCCGAAGCGGCGGGCATCGGAGCCACGGGCATCGGCTGTTTCTTCGACGACCCGGTGCACCGGGTGTTCGGCTTCAGCGACCTGGAGTTCCAGTCGCTCTATCACTTCACGATCGGCGGCCCGGTGGAGGACAGCCGGCTTACCACGCTGGCGCCCTACGGTGTGCAGCCGGAGGAGTTGGGGCGTGGTGCAGACCTCGCGTGACGCAACCAGGATCAGTTTTCGATCGGCACCGACTCCGCACCCCCATCGACGCGCGCACCCTCGTCCTTGCGCAACATCGTGATCAGTTGGTCCAGCGCACCCACGGCGCCTTCCGCGTCCCGAACCCGCAGGCAGTGGACGACCTTGCGTCGCAGCGGGAACACGTCGGGCCTGGGCCGCATCGGGATCACGTGCGTCATGCGCTCGCGCAGCACGGTGGTCATCGTCTGAGCCATGAGTCGCAGCGCCTCGTTGTGGCCCGCCAGGGTGATCGACGAAAAGAAGCGCGCCGTAGCCTCGATGCGCCGCGGAAGCGCGTCCGCATCCTGGTGCTGCTCGATCTCGTCCACCGCGGCCTCGATCGCGTCCACTTCCGCGTCGGTGGCACGCTCGCAGGCCAGCCGAAGCAGCTTCCCATAGAGCGCGCGATAGGCCTCGTCGATATCGACCGTTCCCAGTTGTCCCTCGAGCACCAACTTGCGCAGCGACTCGGCCAGCATCATGTAGGCGCCCTTGTAGAACACCAGCGCATGGTCGGTGGAGCCCGTGCTCATGTGCTTCACCTCGCCGATGAAGATGTCGTGGTCGCCGGCCTCGTGGCGGGCATGGAGACGGCATTCGAAGCTGGCCAGGCAGGCGTCGATGAGCGGCGTCCCGAGCGGGCCCGGTCGCCAGGGCACGCCCTCGAACTTGTCGGCGATCTTGCTCGATGCAAAGCGGCCGGACAGCGCGTCCTGGCTCTGCGACAGGATGTTGATGGCGAAGCTGTCGGCCTCGACGAAGGTGCCCAACAGGCTGCTCGCCTTGCGCAGGCTGAACAGGACCAGGGGCGGCTCCAGCGAGACCGAGCTGAAGGAGTTGCAGGTCAGGCCCACGGGCTTCCCGTCTGCAGTGCGGGTCGTGATGATGGCCACCCCGGTCGGGAAGCATCCCAGCAACTGGCGAAACAGCTTGGGATCGATGGCCTCGGTGTGCGGCGTCGGATGGTTCATGGTGTGGTCCCCTGGCGCTTGAAGAGTTGAACGATGTTGCCCTCGGGGTCGCGCAGCGACAGCACCGCGCCGTGCGCGCCCATGTCCCGCGTGCCGAGTACCTCGCCGCCCGAGGCGGCGATACGCTCCGCAGAGGCCGCGAAGTCTTCCACCTCGAACACCATGACGACACCGGAGGTCGCCGGCACGGCTTCTTCGCGGCATGCCAACGCGACGCTGGCGCTGCCCACGCCGTACTGGATCCAGCGGTCCTTGTCGCGGAACTTGAGCTGGAGCCCGAGTGCCGATTCGTAGAAGGCGTGGAGTTCGGCTGGCCGTTCGGCCACCACGAACACGTTCTGCAGGCGTTTTGGCGATTGCATGGTTCGGCTCATTGTTCGGTCTTGTAGAGATTGGCCAGCGATGCTTTCAAGAAGCCGCCGTCGACCACGATGTCCTGCCCGTTGATGTACGTGGCCGCATCGCTCGAGAGAAAGCAAACGGCCTCCGCGATGTCCGCAGGGAGGCCGAGGCGCCGCGCAGGTATTCTGGAGGTGCGGTTCGTCAAGGTGTCCTCGTCGCGGTAGTGCACCTCCGACAAGGGGGTGCGGATCATGCCGGGGCTGACGGAGTTCGCGCGAATGCCGCGCGGACCCCATTCCACGGCCATCTGGCGGGTCAGCGCCCGCACGGCCGCCTTGGTCGGTCCGTAGGCACCGACCCGTGTGGGCACCTGCGCGGCGATCGACGCCACGTTGACGATGCTGCCCGCCTGCTGGTCGAACATCATCGGCACCAGTGCCTGTGCGCACAACAAGGCGCCGCGGAGATTCACTCGGAAGATGCGGTCCCAGACGTCGATCGGGAGGTCTTCGAGACCCACGGGCGACGCGGTAATGGCCGCGTTGTTCACCAGCACGTCGCAACGACCGAAATGCGAACGCGTCAGGTCTGCCATCGCAGTGACGGACGCGGGGTCTGCGATGTCGCAGTGCACGGTCAACAGGCCATCGGCCTCGGTGGGGCCGGTCGGATAGCTGATGTCGACCTGCACCACCTTCGCGCCGATCGACCGAAGGTGTCGGCAGATGGCGAGGCCCAGGCCTCCGGAGGCACCGGTAACCACAGCCACCCTGCCCTGCAAGGCGTTGTTGTCAAAAATAGTGGGAGAGATCATCGGTGACGGAGCGAGTGGCAGTAAGGACGCTTGAGGCGGCGTTCACGAAAAAATGGAGTGGCTCCGGTGCGCTTCAGGCTGCCACCGCATTGATCGATTCGACTTCCTTGCGGATGGCCGGGATGATCCTTTCGCCCCACAACTCGATCTGGCGGAGCATGGTCTTCTGGTCGAAATCCCCCAGTTGCGTTTGCAGCGCGATGTGCTTGGGGCGAAGGATGCTGATTTCTTCCAGCATCTTGTCGATGACCTGATTGACCGAACCCACCGGCAGGTTCTTGCGCAGTTGCTCGAACGTGGGGTCCGTGGCTGACGGCACTTCCTTGATCATGTAGCCGTCGTCGGACTGCGCACGGCGGTATTTGAGACTCTCCGAGATGCGGCGCTGGAAGCGTGCGCAATCGAGATAGGCGTCGATTTCGGACTGCTTGTCGGACGCATAGGCGCACCGCAGGAAGCCGAACTTCACGTCGTCGTCGAGATCCTTGCCGTTGTCCTGCGCCACCTTCTCCAGGCGGCTGCGCAACTCGGCCACTGCTGGCGTGCCGTTGAGCAGCGCCGTCACAAACAGATTGTGGCCTTCGCGCACGCCTCGCCCGAGGGAGACGGGATTTCCGGAAGTGATCCACAGCGGCGGCATCGGGCCTTGCACGGGACGCACGGCGATGGAGCTCGGCGGCAGCTTGAGGTACTTGCCGTCGTATTCCACGATCTTCTGCGTCAGCCCCTTGGGGATGATGTCCAGGAACTCGTTGTATATCGCGCCCGATTCCTCGATCTTCACACCAAAGCGCTCGAACTCGAATTCCTGGTAGCCGGAGCCGATGCCGAGGTCCAGGCGGCCATTGGACACCGTGTCCACAAAGCCGACCTCGGCCAGAAAACGTGCGGGGTGGTACAGCGGAAGAATGCACACGGCAGTGCCCAGGCGGATGCGGTGGGTCTTGGCGGCCATATGCGCAATCATCATCAGCGGCGAGGGCGACAGCGAATAGTTGTTGAAGTGATGCTCGGCATACCAGGCCGTATTGAAGCCCGCCTGCTCCGCTACCACCGTCTGCTCGATGGAGTTCTGGATGACCTGCTGGGAGGTCTGGTGATAGCCACGCTGCTGGGCCAGGATGAATACGCCGAATTCCATGATGTCTTCCGCCTTGAAAGGGTGATGTGCGATGAGAGGAATTCTCCCGTTGGCGTCGGCGATCCGGAATATGGGACGCGCGTGATTCAGAACTGCAAAAAAGTGCGGTATGCCCATCGCACGGGCGCGAGCAGGATCGTCACGGCTGTCTCCGGCACCACGAAAAACCGGGGCGTGTCGCCCCGGTGAATTCCAAGATCGCGCAGCATCGTCGTCGCGCGGTGCGCGAGCGACGCGGCGCGTGGTCGTGCCTGCCTACTTGTCTTGCAGCGAAGTCGTCTTCGCCAGCCCCTGCCAGATCGCAGCGTCCCGCTTGATCGACGCCTGGAACTCCTTGGCCGAACGCGCCGGCGGCACGATCATGTTCTGCACTTCCATCTTCTGCCGCACCTCGTCGCTCTTCTGCAAACGGTTGATCTCTTCGTTGAGGCGGTCGATGATCGCCGTCGGCGTTCCTGCCGGCGCGAACACGCCGTACCAGCCGTCGGCTTCGAACTTGTATCCCTGCTCCGACAACGTGGGCACGTTGCGCGTGGCAGGCCAGCGTTGCGAACCGGTTTGCCCGAGGGCCACCAGCTTGCCGCTATGCATGTGCGGAATGGGAGATGCGATATCCGTGAACGCCACACTGATGTTGTTGGCGATCAGGTCGGTCACTTCGGTCACCAGCGTCTTGTACGGCGCGTGGGGCATGTCGAGGCCATAGCGCGCCTTGATGCCCTCCATGGCCAGGTGGCCGGACGAACCATTGCCCCACGATCCATAGGCCAGCTTGCCGGGATTGGCTTTGGCGTAGGCCACCATGTCCGCGAGATTCTTGAAGCCGGTGCTTGGATTCGCGACCAGCAAGATGCCCGCCGCGCCCACCTGGGTGACGGGGAGCAGATCCTCCGTGTTGTAAGGAAGCTTGGGATGAATCACAGGGTTGAGCAGGATGGAAGACGACGGCGCGAAGAGCAGCGTGTAGCCGTCGCCTGCAGACTTGGCCACCGTGTCGCACGCAATCAGTCCATTGGCGCCTGGCTTGGCGTCGACCACCACCGGCTGCTTCAGCACTTGCGACAAGGGCACGGCAATCAGGCGGGCGAAAATATCGCCACCCGCTCCCGGTGAGCCGGCTACCACAAGCCGGATGGGTCGCGAAGGCCAGACGTCCGTGTTGGCGTGGGCCTTGAGGCCGGCGCCCAGCAGGAGGCTGCTGAGCAATACGGTGCGGCGCTTGATGGGGGTGTCGATCATTGCTTGTCCTGTTTCGGCTGGGCAAAAGGAAGGGGGTAAGGAAAACGCGGGTCGCGCTCGAACTCGGCGTCTTCAGGCAGCCAACGCTGCGGTCGCTGCGGGCTGGTGGCGTTCCAGCTCCTTCTTGATGGCGGGAATGATTCTTTCACCCCAGAGTTCGATCTGGCCAAGCATGGTCTTCTGGTCGAAGTCGCCCAACTGGGTCTGCAGCGCGATGTGCTTGGGGCGCAGGATGCTGATTTCTTCCAGCATCTTGTCGACCACCTGGTTGACCGACCCGACCGGCAGGTTCTTGCGCAGCTGCTCCATCGTGGGGTCGGTCTCCGACGGCACTTCCTTGATCATGTAGCCGTCGTCGGACTGCGAGCGGCGGTATTTCAGGCTCTCGGAAATGCGGCGCTGGAAGCGCGCACAGTCCAGGTAGGCGTCGATCTCCGCGTTGTTGTCCGAGGCGTAGGCGCAGCGCAGGAAGCCGAACTTCACGTCGCGATCCAGGTCCTTGCCGTTCTCGTTGGCCACTTTCACCAGCCGTTCGCGCAGCCCCTGGATGCCCTCGCTGCCGTTGAGCAGCGCGGTCACGAACAGGTTGTGGTTCTCGCGCACGCCGCGGCCCAGCGCGACCGGATTGCCCGACGTGATCCAGACCGGCGGCATCGGCTCCTGCACGCAGCGCACCGCAATGGAGCTCGGGGGCACCTTGAGGAAGCGGCCCTCGTACTCGAAGATCTTCTGTGTCAGGCCCTTGGGCAGGATGTCCAGGAACTCGTTGTAGATCGCAGTTGCGTCGGCGATCTTCACGCCGAAGCGCTCGAACTCGAATTCCTGGTAGCCCGAGCCCACGCCCAGATCCAGCCGGCCGTTGGAGACCGTGTCCACGAAACCGACCTCGGCCAGGAAGCGTGCCGGCTGATAGAGTGGCAGGATGCAGACCGCGGTCCCCAGGCGTATGCGCCGTGTCTTGGCCGCCATGTGGGCCACCATCATCAGCGGCGACGGCGAAAGCGAATAATTGTTGAAATGATGCTCGGCATACCAGGCATTGTGAAAGCCCGCCTGTTCCGCCACGACAGCCTGCTCTATGGAGTTATTAATGACCTGCTGCGATGTCTGGTGATAGCCCCGCTGCTGGGCGAGAATAAATACTCCGAATTCCATGTGTCCTGTCTCCGCTAAAAGTTGTGCTCAATTGGATATCGAATTCTAGGGAGACGGGCAGAATTGATAATGGAAGAAACTGAAGATCTGAACTGCGAAAACTGGAGGATTCATGGATAGATTGCGCGCCATGGAGCTGTTCCTTTCCATCTCGCAGACCCGGAACTTCTCCGAGACCGCGCGCCGCTTCGGCATCTCGGCCACCGGGGTGTCGCGCATGATCACCGACATCGAGGACGAGCTGAAGGTCAAGCTATTGCTGCGCTCCACGCGCCAAGTCGCACTGACCGAGTCGGGACAGGAGTACGCGCGCCAGCTCGAGGGCATCCTGTGGCGCATCAACGAGCTGCGGTCCAACATCACCGCCATCAGCAGCGCGCCGCAGGGCTTGCTGCGCGTGCATTCGCGCATGATGTTCGGCCTGGGCGTGCTGCCACCACTCATCGCCGCCTTCCGCAAGCTCTATCCCGAGATTCACATCGAACTCACGCTCGGCGAGGCGCCGGCCGACCTGCGGCGCAACCAGATCGACGTCGACTTCCGGATCTCGCCGCCGGTGGAGGCTGGCGTGAAGCGCCGCATGCTGTTCCAGAGCGAACGCTACCTGGTGGGGGCGCCGGCCTATCTCGCCGGCAAGACCGATCTGCTGGCGCCCGAAGACATCCTCGCCCATGAGTGCCTGGCCTACCAGTTGCCCGGCGATGAATACACCTGGCTGTTCAAGAAGCAGGATCGTGTCGGCGAAGTTGCCTTCAAGCCGCGCCACGTCAGCAACAACGGCATCGCCCTGCTCGAGCTGGCCCGACTCGGCGAAGGCCTGGCGCTGCTGGACGACTACACGGTGCACAACGACATCCGCCAGGGCCGGCTGGTCAGGGTGTTGAGCGACTATCGCATCAGCAACAAGGGTTTTGACGAGGGCATGTACGCCACCATCCTGGACACCCCGATCATCCCGGCCAAGATCCGCTTGTTCCTGGATTTCGTGGGCGAACACGTGGCTGGACCCGAGCTGCGGTTTTCTGCCCATGGCAAGGCCGCCGGAATCGATTCCTCGCCCGCGGCGTAGCGCCGCGCGGCCTACAACGGCATTCGGCACAGGGGTCGAGCCGCCCCCCGGTAGCCCAGGCCTGTCACCTTGAGCACGGCTCCGTCCAGAGGCCCCGATGCGCTCAGGCGACCACTGTCGCTGATGCTCGTGACGAACAGATCGGACATCCCCGGACCGCCAAAGCACAACGCGCTCGGGTAGGCCACCGGCAGGTCGATCTTGTGGGTGAGCCGGCCCTGCATGTCAAAGCGGGCCAGCGCGCCCGCGCGTACCAGCGCAGTCCACAGCCCTCCTTCGCTATCGAAGCAGCAGCCATCGGCCCCGGAGTCATGGACGTCGGTCCGGACAAACACCTGCTTGTCTGCCAGCGTTCCGTCGGCCGCGATCACATACGAATAAATGACTCTCGCGGCACTGTCGGCGACGTGCAGCCGCCCGCTGACCGGATTCACGCAGGGCCCATTGGTAATGCCCAGCCCCTCGGCGAGCTTGTGCAGCTTCAGCGCGGTGTCCAGCCGGTACAAACCGCCCAGCGGAGGCTCGTCGGGCGCACGAAAAACATGCATGGTGCCGAACACGAAGCTGCCGTCGGCCAGCGAAATGCCGTCGTTCAGCCGCAGGTGCGGACCGGTGGCCTCGATCCGCGCCAGTGACCGCAACTGGCCCGTGCGCAAATCCAGCGCCGCGATTTCTTCCTTCAGCGCCAGCACGATGAAGGCGTCGCCGTTGAACGCGAAAGAGCCCAGGGGCGGCGGGGCTTCGTGACGCGCCATCACGGCGCCGGTGTCAAGGTCCAGCGCGAGGATCAGGCCCGCGCGGCAGTCCAGCAGCCACAGCTGGCGGCCATGCCACACCGGGCACTCGCCCAATGCTGTCTTCAAATCACCGACTCGCTGGATTTTCATTTTCCCGGCCGTGCATTCATTTGATTGATTCATTTCAAATGAGAAATTAATAAAACAATTCGCCAAATTGCCGCGCGAAGCGGGAGGCCCGCATCGTAGCAACCCTGCACCGACCCACCCCCGAGCGAATACTTCATTTTCTGCAGGACACTCTCGCGAATATTCGAGGAATTGAATTCCAGGCGATTTCTATAATCGATCGAGCATTTCGAAGCTGAGACAAACAAACGGAAGCCCACCCAGGCACCGGATAAAACCGAAGCTCCCGTGGCCGAAACGGGTTGTTTGTCGAGCAAGTGCTTCTTTTTATTCTGGTCCATGCCGCGGCAAGCTGGCTTCTTATAGAGGTGGTGTATGAGTGATAAATGGGTTCGTCTGGAAGTCTCCGAAGGCGTGGGTCTGGTCACCATGGACCGCAAGCCGGTCAATGCGCTGAGCCGGGAGATGCGCCTCCAGTTGGTCGCCACCTTCGACGCGATCTCCGAACGTGAAGACGTGCGCTGCGCCGTGCTGACCGGCGCCGGCAGTGTGTTCTGCGCAGGCGCCGACTTGAAGGACCGGCCCAGCGCCGATGTCGCGGGCGACTTCCTCGAGCACAACCGCATCACGCGCGAAACCGGCAATGCGATCCGCGAATGCGCCAAGCCCGTGATCGCTGCAATCAATGGCGCGGCACTGGGTGCCGGCTTCGGCCTGGCGGCTGCCTGCGACATCCTGTACGCCTCCGAGAACACCACCGTGGGCATGCCCGAGATCAACGTCGGCCTGGCCGGTGGCGCCTCGATGCTCAAGACCGTGTTCGGCCGCTCGACCTTGCGCCGCATGTTCTTCACGGGCCAGCGCCTGAGCGCGCACGACCTGCTCAAGCGCAACGTGATCGAGGATGTGCTGTCCGAGAAAGACCTGCTGCCCGTGACGATGGCGCTGGCGCGCGAGATAGCCTCCAAGGCACCGCTGGCCATCGCCTACGCCAAGCGCGCAGCCAACATGGTCGATGTGATGCCGCAACGCGACGCCTACCGCTTCGAGCAGGAGTTCACCATGGCCCTGTCCAAGACCGAAGACGCGCGCGAAGCCCGCATGGCCTTCCTCGAGAAGCGCGCGCCCGTTTTCCAGGGACGTTGAAACCATGCTGACCCAAGTTCAAGCCGCCCCGGGCGCGGGGCTGGACGCATTCTTCAAGGCCAAGGGCGTGGCCGTGATCGGCGCCTCCGACGACATCACCAAGATCGGTGGCCGCCCGGTGCACCTGCTGCGCAAGTACGGCTACGCCGGCCCGGTCTATCCGATCAACCCCAAGGGCGGCACCATCCAGGGCCTGCAGGCCTACGCGTCCATTCTCGATACACCCACGGCGCCCGAGATGGCCATCCTGGCGGTGCCCGTCGAGGCCACGCTGCAGGCGGTGCGCGACTGTGGCAGCCGCGGCGTGCGCGGCGTGATCGTGCTCACTGCGGGCTTCGCCGAGTCAGGCCCCGAAGGCGCTGCCTTGCAAGCCGAACTGGTTCGTGTCGCGCGCAACCACGGCATGCGGCTGCTGGGCCCGAACTGCCTGGGCGCGGTCAACGTGGTAGATCGGCTCGTGGGCTCGTTCTCGATAGCGCTCGAACAGAGCATGCCGCCGGCCGGGGAGGTGGGCATCGTCTCGCAGTCGGGCAACATCGGCAGCTTCACGATGCGCAACATGGCCGAGCGCGGGCTCGGCGTGAGCCGCTTCATCGCTACCGGCAACGAAGCCGACGTGGACGTGGCCGACGGCATTGCCGCGCTGGCGCACGATGCCGACACCCGCATCATCCTGTGCTGCATGGAAACCTGTCGCGATGCCGGCCGCCTGATCGCGGCGCTGGACATGGCGCGCCAACGGCACAAGCCGGTGATCGTCCTCAAGATCGGTGCCACCGAGCAAGGCCAGGCCGCCGCCGCCTCTCACACCGGCGCGCTGATGGGTTCCGACGCGGTCTTCGACGCGGTCTTCCGCCGCTATGGCGTGCTGCGCGTTCGCTCGTTCGAGGAACTGCTCGACGTGGGCCACGCCGCTGCGCTGCTCGGCGCCAGGCGCCTGCCTGCGACCGACGCGGTGACGCTGGTGGCGGCTTCGGGTGGCTTCGGCATCATGATGGCCGATGCCATGGTGCAAGCCGGCATGACGCTGCCGCAACTCGCCGACGCGACCAAGGCGCTGATCCGCGAGGCCGTGCCTATCGCCGGTACCAACAACCCAGTCGATGCCTCGGCCCAGATGTCGGCGCGTCCCGACATCCTGCTGAAGATGCTGACTGCGCTGCAGAACGATGCCAACGGCAGCACGCTGGTGCTGCTCCTGGCACTGTCGCTGTACACCCCCCGCCTGCGCGGCGTGTACATGGAGGCGCTTTCGAAGATCCGCGCCAGCCACCCCGACCGTCTGTTGGTCATCATCAGCCAGGGCCCGCCAGATGCGGTGGCCGAGATCAACGCGCTGGGCATTCCGGTGTTCCCGAGCATTCCGGCCGCAGCCATTGGACTGGCCGGCCTGGTTCGGCTCGGCCAGCTGACGACCTTGCCCACGGCCACCGCCTATGGCGGCTCGCTCGACAGCGTCGATCCCGCCGTGTTCCGCAACGAGTTCCATGCCAAGAAAGCGCTCGCGGTAGCGGGCATCAGCGTGCCGCGCGAGGAAGTGGTGGCTTCGGCCGACGAGGCCGTGCGCAGCGCGCGGGCGACGGGCTATCCGGTAGTGCTCAAGATCGCGTCGGAAGACATCGCCCACAAGACCGAGATCGGTGGCGTGGCGCTGGGCCTGCAGGACGACGAAGCCGTGCGGCAGGCCTTCGACCGCCTCATCGGCAACGCGCGGAAGCATGCGCCGCAGGCGCGACTTGACGGCGTGCTGGTGGCGCCGATGGTCAGCGGCGGCGTCGAGCTGATCGCCGGTGTCTCGCGCGATCCGGTGTTCGGCCCGGTGGTCATGGTGGGGCTGGGCGGCATCTATGCCGAGATCCTCAAGGATGTCGCGGTGCAGGTGGCGCCGGTCTCCGAAGAAGAGGCCCTGCGCATGATCCGCAGCCTGAAGATGTTCCCGCTGCTGGACGGTGCCCGTGGCCAGGCCAAGTCCGACGTGGCCGCGGCCGCCCGCACGGTGGCCCGCCTCTCGGAGTTCGCCTGCCGCCATGCCGCCGACGTCGCCGAGATCGACATGAACCCCATCCTGGTCAAGCCGCAAGGCGAAGGCGTGCTCGTCCTGGACGCGCTGATGGTGCCGACCTCCCGCAATCCTTCTGCACACTGAGTCTTCCATGCATATCCAAAAGAACCCGGCCATCCCGGACGCTGCAGCGGGCCCTGCCGCGTACCGGCAGTACGCTCGCCAGTGGCTCGGCGCCAACCTGCCCGAGCACATGCGCGCGGACAGCGTCAACTACCGCGCGCCGTCGCTCGACGAGTGCCGCGACTGGGAGGCGTCCATGTACGACGCGGGCCTCGCGGGCATGACGTGGCCCAAGGCCTATGGCGGCCTGGGCCTCACGCTGCGCGAGCATCTGGTCGTCAACAAGGAAGTGGGCGCGCTCGCCATGCCCGAAAGCGTGAGCTCGATCGGCAAGGAACTGGCCGGTCCCATCATCCAGACCGTGGGCACGGAAGAACAGAAGCACTTGTTCCTGCCGCGCATCCTCGCGATGCAGGACTACTGGTGCCAGGGCTTCTCCGAACCCGACGCAGGCTCCGACCTCGCGCGCCTGCGGACCAAGGCCGTACCGGAGGGAGACAGCTGGCGCATCAACGGCCAGAAGATCTGGACCAGCGGGGCCGCCAAGGCGCGCTATTGCCTGCTGCTGACCCGCACCGGGACGGTGGCCGACAAGCACCGCGGCCTGCTGATGTTCGCAGTGCCCATGGACACGCCCGGCATCCGGGTGGTGCCGATCAAGTCGATCGACGGCAAGGAGTCCTTCGCCGAAGTCTTCTTCGACAACGTGGTGGTGCCCGACAGCGCGCGCCTGGGCGCACCGGACGAAGGCTGGAACGCGGCCATCCGCGTCCTGTCGATCGAACGCGCCACCAACCGCATGTACCGCGCATGGCGCTTCGACTGCGAGCTGCGCCAGCTCGTCGCTGCCTGCAAGTCCGACCCGCAACTGGCCAGGTTGCTCGGTGACGGCAGCTACCAGCGCCGCATCGGCGACGTCGTGGGCGAGATCGATGCGCTCAAGGGCCTGGTCGAGCGCACCGTGAGCCGGATGATGGCGGGCGACAAGATCGGTGCCCGTGGCTCGTTGACCAAGCTCTATTGGTCCGAGTGCCACCAGGCCTTCGCGGGCCTGGCGCTGTCTGTCGTGTCGCATGTGAACCCGCGATCCAGTGCGCTGGCACAACGCGCGCGCCAGCACTTCACCACGGCCTATTTCTACTCGCGCGCAGAGACCATCTACGCCGGCACCACCGAAGTGCAGCTGGACATCATTGCGCAACGCATCATGAACTTGCCGAAGGACCTCCAGAGATGAAACACCCCCGAAGCGCCTGCGGCACCTCCCCCTCGAAGGGACGCACCCGGCGGCCCGGCAATGCCGGTTCCGCGGGGGGAATGAAGCACCCCCGAAGCGCCTGCGGCGCCTCCCCCTCGAGGGGGCGCACCCAGCGGCCCGGCAAAGCCGGTTCCGCGGGTGCCCACGAACAGACCTCGCAGTGCGAGCCCTGCTTTCATGCGTCGCCGGAGACGCTCGGCGTCATGGAGAAGTGAGATGAGCATGTCAGACAACGATCTCAAGCCCGAAGAGTTTGCCCAGGCGGCGGCCGAGGCGATCAAGGATGCGCAGACCCGCGGCTTTCGTGATGCCGGCCAGGTGCTGGCCACCGCGGGCCTGTGCGGCGTGTGCGCGCTCGAAGACGCGGGCGGGCTGGCGTTGGGCATCGAGTTCGCATTGCCCATCGTGGCGGAGGCGGGCAAGCTGCGGCTGCACTGGCCGCTGCTCGAGACCCTGCTGATTGCCAAGGCACTCGGCGATTCGCCACTGGCGGCCCAACTGGCCAGCGGCGAACGCGTGGCCACCTGGGCGATGCAGGGCAGCCTGAAGGACAAGTGGGCCGGTCACGCGCGCTACGCCAAGGACTGCGATTGGGTGCTCGTGGCCGACGGCCAGGGCGGCGGCGCGCTGCTGGACCTGGGCTCGGTCGAGGTCCAGGACGACACGGCGCTGGACCCCGAGCACCCCCAGTCGTGGCTGACGCTGGACAGCGCCAAGGTACTGGCCGCAGTCGACGCGCCCACCTTCGCCGCCTTGCAACGCGACAGTCACATCCTGATTGCCGCCCTGGTCAACGGCGCCGCCGAAGCCGCGCTGCTCACCACGGCCGAGTACATGTCGACTCGCGTACAGTTCGGTCGCCCCCTGTCGGCCAAGCAGGCCGTGCGCCACCTGCTGGCCCGCATGCGCCTGCTGCAGGAGGCCTCCAACGCAGGCATCCAACGCCTGCTCGATACCGATGAAGATGGCCGAATCCGCGGCACGCAACCGGTTCTGGCCAATGCGCTGGCGAACGCAGCCTTCGTGCTGGAGAAATCCATCCACCTGCATGGCGGCATGGGCTTCACGTGGGAAGTGCCGCTGCACTACGCGCTGCGCGAAGTGCGCAAGTTCGACGCTGCCTTTGGCTCGGGCGCGCTGGCCCAGCAAGTCGGCCGAGACTACATCCAGTCTGTGTGAACCAAGGAACAAGAATGAACCAGGATCTGCTCGGCCGCGTGGCCCTCATCACCGGCGCCGGCGCCGGCATCGGCCGCGAGACCGCCTTGCAAATGGCCGCCCGTGGCGCCATGGTCTGCGTGAACGACCTCAAGGAAGAACTGGTCGCTCCCGTGGTCGAGGAGATCCAGTCGCGCGGCGGACAGGCCGTGGCCATCGTGCAGAACATCGCCACCCGCGAAGGCATTCGCGATGCCATCCAGCGCTCCTTCGCGTACGGCAAGCGCTTCGACATCCTGGTCAACAACGCGGCCTGGGTGCGCTATCAGGCGATTCCCGACATCATGTCCGAGACCGTCGAGCGCATGCTGGACGTGGGCTTCAAGTCCGTCATCTGGAGCCTGCAGGAAGCCGTGGCGGTGATGGACCCGGAGCGCGGCGGATCGATCGTCAACGTGGCCTCGGTGGCGGCCTTGCGCTCGGCCAGCAACTCCGTGGTCTATTCCGGAATCAAGTCGGGCATCCTGGGCATCACGCGTGCGGCGGCGGCAGAGCTGGGCGCGCGCAACATCCGCGTCAATGCCGTCTGCCCCTCGGCTGTTCTGACCGAAGGCACGCAGCGCAACCGCAACGCTGAGCGCGATGCCAACCGCATTGCCCGCACGCCGCTGGGCCGTCTGGGCACGGTGGAAGACATCGCGCGCAGCATCTGCTTCCTGGCCGGCGACGAGGCAGGCTTCATCACGGCGCAGGCCCTGGCGGTGGATGGAGGCATCACCCTGACCAACATTTGATCCTGGCCGGAACCGCAGATGCAGACTGTTCTGATCACCGGTGCGGCTTCGGGCATCGGGCGCGATACCGCTCGGTTGTTCGCCTGCGCTGGCTGGCAATGCGTGCTGATCGACAACAACGAGCGTGCCCTGCAGCAGTTGGGCGAAAGCCTGCCGTGTCCGGCCTCTGCCGCGCATGTGCTGCGCGCCATCGACTTGACCGACCCGAAGCAGATCGAAACGCTCGGCGAGGGCACGCCCGCATTGGACGCGCTGCTCAACAACGCGGGGATGTCCGACACGTCCAATACGCCGTTGGCCGAGCAGGCCCCGACGCAAACCGCTCGCCTGCTCGCACTCAACCTGGCGGCGCCGGCGGCCGTGGTCGATGCCTGCACACCGCTGCTCAAGCCCGGGGCGCGCATCGTGAATGTGTCGTCCGGCGCGGGGCTGATGGCGATTCCGTGGCGTGGCGCCTACAGCCCGAGCAAGGCGGGGCTCATCGCCCAGACCCAGGCCCTCGCGCAGGCGCGGCCCGACTGGTGCGTGACGGTGCTGGCACCGGGCTTCGTGCGCACCGAGTTGGTGGATGGACTGATCCAGGCCGGCCGGCTCAAGCCCGAGGGCGCCGTGGGCAAGATCCCGCTTGGGCGCATGGCCGCGCCCGCAGAGATGGCGCGGGCGCTGTACTTCCTGGCCAGCCCCGGTGCGGCGCCGTTGAGCGGGCAGATCCTGGCCGTGAATGGCGGCTCCTCGATCTATGGCGGCAGCCAGAGCTTGCCCCCGGCCACGCTGGATCCACTGCCGCTCGACTTGCCATTGCAACTGGAGATATGCGGAGGAGATGCAGCCCCGTGGCAAGTGGTGGCACAGCCATCCACGGCGCCGCGGGGCTATGCCGCCTGCATCGATCTGTCGCCATTGCGCACTGAGGCGGGGCTGTTGCAGGCGGGGCTGTTGCAGGCGGTCCATGCGGCCGCAGTTCGCTTTGCGGCGCGCTACACGCAGCAGGCCAGCTTGACCTTGCTACTGCCCTCCAGGAAGGCCGGGCGCTGGCAAGAAGCGGGCGATGGCAACGCTGCACGCATGCTGGTCGCGACGCTCGCCTGCGAGTGGGGCAACCGTGCCTTGCGCATCAATGCGCTGGAAGTGCCTGCGGAAGTCGATCCGCAGTCGCTGCACCCGCTGCTGCGTTACGTCGGCGGAGCCGGTGCGCAGTACCTGACAGGCCAGACGCTGGTTTGCGCGGGCGCTGCCTTGAAGGATGCACGATGAGTACGCCGGATGGTGTGGCAGAAGACATGACCGAGGCCGAGCGGGCGCGGGTCAAGGCCTTCTTCATCGCCGAGCGCGGCTACTGGCGCCCCTGGACCGAGACCATGCTCGAGGCCTGCCCGCGCTTCGTCCAGCAATACGCGCGCTACGCCGGCTATCCCGCGCGCACGGGGCCGTTGAGCGAACGCATGGTGGAGCTGATCTATGTGGCGCTCGACTCTTCTTCTTCGCATCTGTTCGAGTCCGGACTGCACACCCACATGAAGCGCGCGCTCGAAGTCGGGGCGACACGGGCCGACATCTTCGACGTGCTGCACCTGGTGGCAGTACAAGGCGTGGCCAGCATGTGCCAGGCCACGGACATCCTGGCCGAGCTCGCCGACCTGACGGAAGTGACGGCCGTCGATGAAAAGCTTCAGGCCCGCATCGACAGGCTCGGTGCCAAACATGCCCTCGCATTGAATTCCGCGACGCGCCTCGACCCCGGCTATGCCGAGGTGCTGCTCGACTTTGTCGAGCAAGGACACCCGGGGGCTGGCCTGAGCCCTGCGGAACGCAGCCTGGTGCAGTTGGCATTGCATGCCTGCTTCACGGCTTTCAACCCCGGCGCGGTACGGCAGATCGTGGCGACGGCACTCGCGCAAGGCCTGCCCGCGTCCGAACTGCTGCAGGCGATTCAGCTCGGCGCCCATCTGGCGGTGCATGGCAGCGCGCTGGGCGCCGATGTGTTCCGGCAAGTGATCGCCGCCAAGGCGTGAGCAGCGCCAACCCTGCTTGTCGGCCGCGATGCCGATGTAGAGCACGGCAAGCTGTATCGCTGGATGATTCATGGGGTCATTCCTCCCCTGAAGTCAGTTCGTTGCCGGCACCACATGTCCCAGAGCCGGGTCGGTGCTGCCGCCCGCCTGGCGGCCGACGTTGAACCACGCGGCGTACAGCGCAGGCACGAAGAAAATCGTCAACAAGGTCGCTATCGTCAGGCCGCCCATGATGGCGATCGCCATCGGGCCCCAGAACACGCTGCGCGTCAACGGAACCATCGCGAGCACCGTGGCCAGCGCCGTGAGCAATACCGGGCGGGTCCGGTGGATCGCGGCGTCCAGCACCGCATTCCACGGATCGCGACCCTCGGCGATCTCGGTCTGCACCTGGTCGATCAGGATCACCGAGTTGCGCATGATCATGCCGCCCAGGGCGATGATTCCCAGGATCGCGACGAAGCCGAGCGGCGCTTGGAACACGAGCAGCGCGGGCACCACGCCGATCAGGCCGAGCGGCGCGGTGAGCACCACCATCCACATGCGGGAGAAGTCCTGCAGTTGCAGCATCAGCAGCAGCAGGATGCTCACCAGCATCAGCGGGGCCACTGCCAGGAGTGCCTTGTTCGCCTTGGCGCTCTCCTCCACCGCGCCGCCCACGTCGACGCGATAGCCCGAGGGCAGCTTGGCTTGGATGTCCTTCAGCAGCGGCAAGATCTCCTGCGTCACCGACACGCCCTGCTCGCCGTCCTTCACATCGGCGCGCACGGTGATCGCCATGTCGCGGTTGCGCCGCCACAGCACCGGCTCCTCCTGTTCGTAGCGCACGCTCGCCACCTGTGACAGCGGGACCACCGTGCCCTGGCGGGTGTAGAGGTTGATGTCCTTGAGCGTATCGAGATTGAGCCGCTCGTCGGGCACGGCGCGCGCCACGATGTCGATCAGGTCCTCGTGTTCGCGCAACTGCGAAAGTGTCGCTCCGTTCAACACGCTCTGGCTCACCAGCGACACCTCGGCCGGCGTCAGGCCGAGCGCGCGCGCCTTGTCCTGGTCGAGCTGCACCTTCAGCGCGCGCACCGGGTCGTTCCAGTCCAGCTGGACGTCGCGCACCTTCGGGTTCGAGGCGACCAACTTCTCCACCTCACGGGCGATCTTGCGCACCGCCTGCGTGTCGGGGCCGACCACGCGGAACTGCACAGGGAATCCGACCGGCGGCCCCAGCTCCAGACGGGTCACGCGCACCCAGGCCTGCGGGAACTGCTGGTCGGCTGCGGCCATCAGGCGCGAGCGGACCTCCTCGCGCGCCCGCAGGTCCTTGGTCATCACGACGAACTGGGCATAGCCCGGGTTGGGCAGTTCGGGGTTGAGCGCGAGGTAAAAGCGGGGCGCGCCGGCGCCGGTGTAGGCCGTGAAGAACTTGACGTCCTGGTCCTTGGCCAGCACAGCTTCCATCTTCTTCACCTGCTCGGTTGTCGCCGCGATGGAAGAGCCTTCCTTCAAGCGCAGGTCCACGACCAGTTCGGGACGCGAACTGCTGGGAAAGAACTGCTGCGGCACCAGCTTGATCCCGGCAATCGCGACCCCGAGCGCGGTGACCGTCACCCCGATCACCAGCCAACGGCGCCGGATGGCGAGGTCGATCAGCCCGCGCAGCCTGCGATAGAACCTGGTGTCGTACGGGTCGCCCGCGTGGTGGTGCTGACCGAAGTCCTTTGGCAGCATCTTTACAGCAAGGTACGGGGTGAAGATGCCTGAGCAGATCCACGAAAACACCACCGCGGCGCCGACGATCCAGAAGATGCCGCCCGCGTATTCGCCGGTGGTCGACTTCGACAAGCCGATCGGCAGGAAGCCGGCGACCGTGATCAGCGCCCCGGTCAGGCGCGGCATGGCGGTGGCCTGGTAGGAGTAGGCAGCCGCCTTCACGCGATCCATGCCGGCTTCCATCTTCACCACCATCATCTCGATCGCGATGATTGCGTCGTCCACCAGCAGGCCGAGCGCGATGATCAGTGAGCCGAGCGAGATGCGCTCGAGGTTCCAACCCATCGCCAGCATCACCAACGCCACGCCTCCGAGCACCAGGGGCACCGAGGTGGCAACGACGATGCCGGTGCGCCAGCCGAGGCTGACCAGGCTCACCGCGATCACGATGATCAGCGCCTCCATCAGCGAGCGCTCGAAGTCCCAGATCGCGTCCTTCACGGTGGTGGGCTGGTCGGCCACGCGCTCCAGCTCAACGCCGTGCGGGAGCTCGGACTGGATCCTGGCAACCGCGTCGTCCATCGCCTTGCCGAGTTGCACGATGTTGCCGTCATCGGTCATCGTGACGCCGAGCATCAACACCGGCTGGCCGTTCTGGCGCACGGTGTAGGTCGGCGGATCCTCGAACCCGCGTTTAACGGTCGCGATGTCGCCGAGCTTGATCGTCCGGCCGCCGGCAGTGATCGGCACGTTGCGGATGTCGTCGTCGCTGGCGAACTGGCCGCTCACGCGCACCATGACGCGGTCGCCATGGGTGTCGACCTGGCCCGCGGGCACCATGGCGTTCTGGCTCTTGAGGCTTTCAGCGATGGCCAGCGGCGTGATGCCCAGTGCGGCCAGGCGCTCGTGCGAGAACTCCACGTAGACGCGCTTGGCCTGCTTGCCGACGACGTCGACCTTCTTGACCATCGGCACCTTCAGCAGGCGGCGCTTGATGTCCTCGGCTGCGTCCGACAGCTCGGCGTGGCCGATGCCGTCGCCCTTGACGGCATACATCAGGCCATACACATCCCCGTACTCGTCGTTGACTATCGGACCAACGACACCGTCGGGCAGCTCCAGGCGCAGGTCGTTCAGCTTCTTGCGCGCCTGGTACCAGGCCTCGTGCTGGTCTGCCTTGGAGGTACCGCCCTTCACCGTGAGCGTCATGCCGCCGTATCCCTGCCGAGCAAAGGTGACCACCTTCTCGAAGTGGTCGACCTGCTCGAACTTTTTCTCCATGCGGTTGAGCACCTCGTCCTGCATCTGCTGCGCAGTGGCACCTGGCCAGATGACCATCGCAGTCATCGAAGGCACGGAGAAGCTCGGGTCCTCGAGCTGGCCGAGCTTGGTGAAACTGAATGCGCCGGCCAACGCGACGATGAGGAGCATGAACAGGACGACCGCGCGGTGGCGCAGCGCCCAGTCGGTCAGGTTGAAGTTGTTCATTGGGCGGCCTGCTTCGTGCTGTCTGCTTTGGCGAGCGCCGCATCGGGCAGCGCAACCTTCAGTCCGGGCGCCATCTTTTGCACCCCGGCGGTGACGACCTGCTCGCCGGCCGGCGGGCCGGTCACCAGAACCTCGTCGTTGCGGTAGCCGTGCACCTGGACGCGCACGAGTTCGACGGCGCCCACCGGCTCCTTGCCGGCGTGCTTGACCACCCACACCGCGGGCTGGCCACTGGCTTGCGTGAGCGCGCTGGCCGGAAGGGATGCCAGCGGCGTCTCCGACATCACCCGGTCAGTCAAAAGCGTGGCCGTCGCGCCCAGTGGCAGGGACCGCGCGCCAACCGGCTTCAGCCGGGCGCGGTAGGTACGCGTTTGCGAAGCCGCCTGTGGCGACATCTCGCGCAGGGAGACCTCGAAAGCGTCATCGGGCGCGCTCGCCAACGAGGCCTTGAAGCGCGCCGACTTGAACGCCGCCAGCTGGTCCTCGGGCACGTCGACGACGATTTCGGGCGCGCCGGGGTCGGCGATCGCGACCACCGGCAGACCTTCTGCGAGCACCTGGCCCACTTCGAAGCGCACCGCGGTGACCACCCCGCCGCGCGAGGCGCGCAGCGTGGTGTACTTCAGCCGGTTGCGCGCGAGCTCGAGCTGACGCGCCTGCGCGCCTTCGGCAGCCTGCGACGTCTCCGCGCCGCTGTGGGCATGCTCGTCGTCGGCCACGCTGACGGAGCCGTCGGCTTTCAGAGAGCCCAGGCGCTTGCGATCCGACTCGGCCTGGCGGGCCTGCGTGACGGCAGCCGACCATTGCTGCCGCGCGGCTTCCTCGGCCAGCCGGTAGTCGCTGTCGTCCAGCACCGCGAGGATGTCACCCTCGCGTACCAACTGGCCGACATCGACCTTGCGCTGTGCAACCTTGCCGCCCACGCGGAAGGCCTGGTCGACTTCGTAGCGGGATTGCACGGTGCCTGCGTAGCGGTTGGCTTCGCGGGCGGCGTCATATCGGACATCGGCAGTGCGCACCGGCCGGGGCGCTTCGGCATGCGGCTTGTCAGGGCTGCACGCGGAGAGTAACGCGGCTACGGCCAAAGCGCCGGCCACGGAAAGAGAGTTCTTCAAGACAGTACCTCGTGGAGAGCGATGGGTTTCAGGAATGCGACGCCGGGGTGGCGCTGGCGGAGGTGGATTGCGCTGCGGGCTCGGTGACAGGCTCGAACACCTGCCAGCCCCCGCCCAGCGCCTTGTAGAGCTGCACGCTGTCGAGCAGCAACTGGGTGTTGCTGTCGTTGGCGCTCAGACCCACTGCCAGGCGCGAGCGCTGCGCATCCAGCAGCGGCAGCAGGTCGATCTGGCCGCGGTCGTAGAGCGACTGGGCGCGGCCCAGGGCTGCTTCAGCGGAAGCAGCAGCGCTGTGAAGCGTCTGTGATCGCTGCCGTTCCGAGGAGAGCGCGACCAAGGCGTTCTCCACGTCCTCCAGCGCGCGCACCATGCCATCCTCGGCGCGCAGCAGCGCCTCGCGCTGGCCGCTCTCGGCGATCTCATTGATCGCACGCGTGCGCCCCGCGTTGAAGATCGGCATCGCGAGCAGGGCCGCCACGTTGGTGTAGCGCGCAGCGCCCAGACCGATACCGTTCAGTTCCACGTTCTGGCGGCCGAACGACGCGTCGAGAAACAGCCGCGGAAACCATTCGGCTGCGGCCTGCTGGCGGCGCGCGTTGGCCGCATCCAGCTGTGCCATCAGGGCGAGCACGTCGGGCCGGCGTTGCAGCAGCGCGGCAGGCTGTCCTGGCTGGGCCTGGGGCACCACCACATCGCCGCGCCAGGGCTCGACCTGCGCGGCATTGAAGGCCTGCTCGCCGATCAGCACCGCAATGCGATGCCGCGAGACCGCCGCAATCGTCTCCAGCGGAGGAATCTGTGCCCGCGCCGTTTCGGCCTCGGTCTGCGAGCGCTCCACGTCGAACGAGGTCGCGAGGCCGGCGCGCTGGCGCGCGTTCACCAGGCGCAGCGTTTCGTCACGGGCAGAGGAGATCGCACGCAGGGTGTCGAGCTGGCGCGTCGCGCCCACCAACGTGAAGTAATTGATGGCGACGTCGGTCATCACCAGCAGGCGCACACCGCGCAAGCCGTCTTCCACCGCCAGCGCGTCCGCTGCGGCGGCGGCCGCGCCCGCACGCAGGCGACCGCTCAAGTCAATCTCCCACGAGACGTCGAGGCCGGCGCTGCCGATCCTGGTGTCCGGCTGCAACTTCTTCACCGAGTCGCCGTAGCCGCTGCCGCGATCGCTGCCCGAGCCCACGGCGCTGACGCTGGGCATCAGGAAGGACCGGCTGACCGTTACGCCGGAACGCGCCGCGCGCAGGCGCTCGGCCGCGACCTTCACGTCGCGGTTCTCGCGCGCCGCACGGCGCACCAAGTCGGTCAATACCGGGTCGTGGAAAGTTTCCCACCAGGCGGTCTCGGGCTCGATGTCCGATGGCGGGCTCGCGGCGAACTGGGCCGGCACCTCGATCGTCGGATGCGCGGGCGGCGTGGAACAGCCGGTGAACATCAGGGTGATCGATGCGGCCAGCGTCGCTGCGACAAAGAGACCGGCCGGCTGACCAGCGCGTTTGGAAAGCTTATGCCTGGCTTGGTGGAACGGCATAGGTGCGGATGGAGGTGACATCGGAGTGGACTCGTCTGATTTGATGGGGTTAGCGTAGGTCGCGACGCGCTCGAAGTCGTCAGCGTTGCGTCGGCGTTCGGTCGACATGCGGTCGAAGACCGGACCGCGCGGCGCGCTCATGCGGCCGGGTCGTCGGCCGGGCGGTCGGTGGCGCCGACCTGGAGATCGCTGGCGATGGAATGCACCAACTCGCGGGCGCTCGCAAATTCGAGTTGGCGCCCGGTGACCAGGTTTTCGAGGCGGCCCGCTAGCGCCTCGGGCGAGGCGTCACTGCGCAGTTTCAAGACGTAGGCCCGACGGTTCGGGTACTTGGATTCAGGGTTCAACACCATGGGAGCCTGTAGATGGGAGAAGTTCGGCGTCAGCGTAGGCCCATCCCCGGTTCGAGTCGTCAGCGAAAGGTCGACGAACGGTCGAGACTGCGCTCGCATGCAAACGCGACGGAATCCCGACCTGTCGCTGACGACTACGGTGACCAGCGTCCCTAGCATCACCCCCATCACTACCGCCCGCTCCGCGAGGCTCCGGCACATGAACCACAAGCTCACACCCGGGCGGCTGCTGGCCGCCGCCATCGTCGTCCTGTCCGTCTGGATCGTGCATGACTTCATCGAGGCTCTGCTGGCGGCCTGCGTGACCGCGATCGCGAGCTGGCCGCTCTATGCCGCATTCAGGGACCGCCTG
The DNA here is from genome assembly GCF_037889915.1 of Variovorax humicola. Classification (NCBI taxonomy): domain Bacteria; kingdom Pseudomonadati; phylum Pseudomonadota; class Betaproteobacteria; order Burkholderiales; family Comamonadaceae; genus Variovorax; species Variovorax humicola. The sequence continues at coordinate 110,393 of NZ_JBBKZV010000017.1, forward strand.
CCGAGTCGCATCGGCAAGAGCGCAGGCGCCGCGATATTCACCGGCGCGATGACGGTGTTCGTGCTGGCACCACTGCTCTTCGCTTGCTGGGCGCTGCTGAGCGAGGCGCACGCTTTGCTGCTGGGCCTCGCCGCAGCCGACAGCCAGGGGATCGGTGTGCCCGAATGGCTGGCGAACGCCCCCGTCATGGGGCCCTGGCTGGCCGCGCGCTGGCAAAGCCAACTCGTCAACCCGGGCGCGCTGCTGCTGCTGACGCAACGCACCGATCCCTCCGCACTTCTCGGCTGGGCACAGGCGCTCGGACAGTTCACCGCCCGGCATGCGCTGATCGTCGGGTTCGCGATCTTGCTACTGGCTTTCTTCTACCGGGAAGGTGCGTCACTGAAGCTCGAGCTGAACCGCGGGCTGCGCGACGCCGTCGGTGACCGAGCCCAACCGTATGTCGACATTGCCACGCGTGCGGTGCGCGCCTCGGTGAACAGCATGCTGGTCGTGGCGTTGTTCGACGGCCTCGCGATCGCGTTGGCCTACACCATCGCCGATGCACCGCGCGCGCTGCTCTGGGCCGCAATCACAGGTTCGCTGGCGGCCGTGCCGTTCCTCGGTTATGGGGCAGTGGCCGCGATGGCGGTGCAACTCGCGCTGAAGGGCGGGCCCACGACGGCACTGCTGTCGCTGCTGCTGGGTTGCGCGGTGCTGATCACAGGCGACAAGCTGGTGCGCCCGATGGTGGCGAGCGGCGGGATGCGGTTGCCATTCGTCTGGGTCTTGATGGGCTGCATTGGTGGCTTCGGCGTGCTGGGCCTGACCGGGGTCGTGATCGGCCCCGTGGCGCTGACGCTGGCTTGGGAATTGTGGGAGCAGCGGGTGCGCGAGCCCAGGCGCTGATGCGCTGGCGGCGGCGCGTTGTCAGGCCGGCTTCACGGCATCGAGGACGGACTGCGCGCGCCGCACCGACACGGTGTCGCGGGCTTCGGGCAGCTGGTCGACCAGCACGGCAAGTGCACGGCGCTCCACGGCGGCCGCCTCGTGGTGCTCGCACAGGTCGACGAGCGCGAGCAGCTCGAGCCAAGGCGCTTCCTGTGCCCGCGCCTCCTCGATCGCGCGCCGGACCGAGGCGGCGCCGGCGTCGACCCGGCCTTGCGCACGGGCGATGTCCGCCTCCAGCAGCCAAAGCTGCGGCAGGTATACGCGCTCGGCCAGCTCGTCGGCGACCTGAAGCGCTTCCTGGAGCTGGATCTGTGCACCATCCCCATCGCCGGCCAGCAGCAGGGCTTGCGCCGCATAGCCCAACACCTCGCTGGCGCCGGAGCGCATGCCGAGCCGCGAGTTCTCTTCGAAGGCCTCGCGAATCAGGCGATAGCCTTCGAGCGGTGCGCCGCGCATGGCCTGCGCCCAACCACGGAACCAGCGGCATGCCGTCCGGCCCTGCGCCAGGGAGAACTCATCGACCAGCGCCTGCATCTCTTCGGCCAGGGCTGCCACGCCTTCGGCGTTGCCCAGGCGCACTTCGAACAGCGCTTGCCGCCAAGTGGCGTCGAGGCGCGTCATCGGATGGCGCAGCTCGCGTGCGCGCTCGCGCGAACGCTGCGCATGCGCGAGAGCCTGCTCGACCAGGCCGCGCTGCACGAACTCGATGGCCAGCAGCCCGTGCAGCGTCACCTGCGTATCGGCGACGTAAATCTCCGTGGCCGCCGTTTCCAGCGCCTTGGCGGCGGCGAGCCCGCGCTCCAACCATGCGCGCGCCGCCCGGGGCCGGCCCTGCAAAAAGTTCACCTGGCCATGCACGATGCACGCCACAAGCTTCAGCGCCGAATCGTTTGATCCCGACGCGAGCGCCTCGGTGCACTGCGCCACCGCCAGCGCCTGCGCGTACTCGCCGCGCAGGCTCAGCACGTACCCGAAGCCGTACAGCAGGCGCCCGCGCATCGCGTGCCCGGGCATGGCCGGCAGCAGCGTGTAAGCACGCTCGAAAGCGTTTCTGGCTTCGCTGCCGACGCCCAGCGATTGGAAGGCCGCCGCGCCGTGCAACGTGGCGATCACTATCTCGAGCACGTTGCGCTCTTCCCCCTGCGGCGCCTGCTGCAGCAGCGCCTCGGCGCGCTCGACATGGCTCAGGCACGAGGCAGGACTGAAGTGCAGCAGCGCGGCCTCGGCCGCCTCGGCGTAGTAGCGCAGTGAGGTCATCGACTGCCGCCCGCGGTCGAAGTGCATCGCCAACTCCGCCGTAGCAACCGGCACGCCGGCCGAACGCTCCCGTTCGAGGGCCGCGCCCACCTTGCGATGCAGCTGCGTGCGGGCCGCGGGCGCCGTGCGCTCGTACAGAACCTGGCGGAATAGCGCGTGCCGGAACGCGTAGGGCGGCTCGGCCGCCTCGTCGCCCTCGGGGGCGCGGGGCGCGGCGAGCCACACCTGCTCGCGCACGAGAGCCTCGCAGGCTTCGGCCACCGACGTGACATCGCGCTCAAGGGCCAGTGCCACCGTATCGACGCGAAACTCCACCCCGCAGACAGCCGCCGCCGCAAGCAGGGCGCGCGGCTCGCTGCCCAGCCTGGCAATGTAGTGGTCGATGATGGCCGCCAGGTTTTCCGGTACCGCCACAGCCGCGAGCCGCGCCTCCACCGCCGCGTCGTCCGCCGTGCGATCCATCACCTCGGTGATGACCGACGAGACGAACAGCGGCACGCCGTCCGTACGCTCGTGCAGCGCACGGACGAACGCCTCGTCACGCGCGAGCGAGGCCGAGCGTTGCGCGATGTAGTCGGCGACCTCGGTCTCCGAGAACGGATCGAGCACCACCTCCTGGCACAACCGCTGCTGACGCAGTTCGTGCCGCAGCGGGTTGAGCGGATGGTCCAGTGCGATCACCTCGGCCAGGCGGAAGCTTGACAACCACATCAGGCGCGCGCGCCCACGGCGCCGCGCCACGTAGTCGATCAGCTGGATTGTCGCGCGGTCGCTCCAATGCAGGTCTTCCGTCACCAGCAGCAGCGGACGCTGCTCCGTGTAGCGGTCGAGCAGTTCGGCCATCTCGCGCAACATCCGGTCCGGCCCCAAGCCGGCAAGCTCGCGCCGCAGCGTTTCGCGTTCCTCCGCGGTGCTCAGCCACGGCAGCTGCAGCAGCCACGTCGGTGCGACCGTGCGCAGCAGTGCCGGCAACGTGCGGTCACCGCGGCACAGCTCGGCGAGCGCTTCCAGCACCGGCAGGTAGGGCTCACCGGTGCCGTAGTGCTCCACGCATTGCCCGCGCGCGCAGGCGATGCCGCCGAGAGTGGTCACGAAGTGTTCGATCAGTGTGGTCTTGCCGATGCCCGGTTCGCCGGCGACCCAGACCATCGCGCGCTCCCCGCTGCAAGCCTGATCCCACCCCTGCCGCAACCGGGCGCTTGCGTCCGCCCGGCCGATGAACGCGGGCGATGGTCGCAGGCCCGCGGCGACCGCCACCACCGTCGCAGTCGCAGTCGCCGCGGGAGATGGTGCCGGGCTCGCCAAGGCGGCCGGCACCGCGATGAAGCGATAGCCGCGCCGCGACACGGTCTCGATGAAGCGCGGCTCCCGCGGGTTGTCGCCGAGCACCATGCGCAGGTCACTGATGGCGGTCTTGAGCACCGATTCGCTGACGAACTGGTGGCCCCACACCGCATCGAGCAGCGCGTCCTTCGTCAGCAGCGCGCCCGGCTGGCGCGCCAGCGCGCACAGCAGGTTGAAGGGCGTGGGCGCGAGCGCGACGGCATTTCCGTTGCGAAGCAGGCGGGCGTTCGCCTCGTCGAGATCGAAGTCGTCGAAGCGAATCAGCAGGGGATTCATGTCGGACACCGGGTGCGCCACGTGCGTCGTGCGCGGGGACCGGAACGAACCATCGATGGGCCAGTGATTCGAGTCATGTCGTTGCAGCCGCGCCATCGAGCTTCTCAACCGGCCTTTCGACGCCCGACCACAAGCCGGGCCGTCTCCGCCACGCCTGGCGCGGGGATTTCCGAGGTCTCGACGAGCAAACCCGCGGACAGAATCTCGACCGGCTTCAGCGGGCTGTTGACGATGCGCTCTGCGCTCTTGGCATCCAGGCCCAGCCCACGCAATGCGGCCGCGGCGCTCTGCTCCGCGAAGTCGCTCTCGCAGCCAGGTTCGAGCATGCGATGCGTCGCGCCGAGCACAGCACCCGTCACGATGTCGAGGGCCAATGCGATCGGCATGCGTGTGAATCGACCCTGCCGGATCCCCTCGGTCAGATCTCTCTTGACGAAGTCGAGCAGCATGTTCGGGCTTCGCGCGTCCGGCCATCCGAGGCGGATCAGGAATGCGGCCGCCAGCGGATGGTCGATGGCCAGCCGGGCCACCAGTCGAATCCCGATCGACACCCGTTCAGCCGGATCGTCGTAGCTCCGCACAACGGGCTCGGCCATTCCGATCAGCTCGTTGGCGATCTCGATGGCGAGTTCCCGGACCAACGCGTCGGGCGACGGGAAGTACTTGTAGAACGTGCCCCGCGACACCTCGGCGGCGGAAATCACATCGTCGATCGACGTCGCCGCGGGCCCCTTTTCCGCGACGAGTCTCATCGCGCTTGCCAGCAGGCGTGCGCGCATGCGTTCGCGTCTCTCAGCCGCGACGCGATGGCGGTGGTCATTCGTTTGCATGGATGGATTGTGCCCAGTGCCCGGTCAATTATAACGACAATCTTGTCATGATGACACGTTTGTTATTATGATGACCAATCGACACCCATTTCCAATCGCTCGAAAGACCACACGATGCTCAGCCCCTCCCGGCCCTTTCAACTCACGCTCGCACTCGTCGTCGCCGCCTTTCACACCGCGGCGCCGGCAGTCAATGGCGCGCTGCCGGGTGGCAATGGGATCAAGAACGCGTCAATGGGCGGCGCCTCGATCGCGCTGCCGCTGGACGCCGTGGCCGCAGCGAACAATCCCGCCGGCATTGCGTTCGTGCCGTCGTCCGCGACGCTCGGCCTGCAGGTGTTCAGCGGGCACTCTTCTGCAGACTATGTCCTGCCGGGCAACCACCTCGAGAACCGCCAGACACAGATGGCCCCCGATGGCGGCTTCATCTGGCATTCAACTCCCGAGGTCACTCTCGGGATCAGCATGTCGGGCGCCGGCGCGGGCTCCGACTACGGTCAACCCGCCCTGCCGGTGCCCGGTGCGGGAACGGCAAAGACATCGCTTCGCGTCGCCGAATTCATTCCCGCCATGGCCTGGAAGCCCACGCCTGAACTGGCACTTGGCCTCGGACTCACGCTGGCATGGCAGCAATTCGATGCCGATGGCGTGATCGTGCCTGCCCCCGTGCCTGGCGGCTTGTTGCCGATTCCCGGTCACGGCAATCAGACGGCGACCGGCGTTGGCCTTCGAGGCGGCTTGCTGTGGACGCCGACGGCGGACTGGTCGCTCGGCATGAACGTCAAGTCCCGCGCCCGCATGGGCCGGCTCGACGGCTACGACCGCGACCTGCTGGCGTACAGCGACGGACGCCTCGACGTGCCTGGTCAGTACGGGGTCGGCGTCGCGTGGCGGCCTACCGAACGGCTCACCCTGGCCGCCGATTGGCTGCGCATCCTGTGGGGCGAGATCAAGGCGATGCAGGACCCGAACGGGTTCACCTGGCACAACCAGCCTGTTGTGCGCCTTGGCGCGGCGTGGTTGCTCGACGACCGTTGGACCTTGCGGGCCGGGTACAGCCGCAATCGCAGCCAGATCGACCCTTCGCGCGCGGTGCAGAACCTGCTCGTGCCTTCGATCAACGAGCGGGCCTACACCGCGGGCCTCAGTTGGCGCGTCGACACGCACTCGGAACTGAACCTCGGCTACGAGCTGAATCCACGCACCACGCTGACCGGCACCGGCGCCAGCGCAGGCACTTCCCTGACGAGCAAGGTCCAGATGTTCCTTCTCGGCTACCACTACACCTTCTGAAAGGAGACACACCAGTGAAAGGCTTCACCGCAGTACTTCGGCAGCCCGAGGCGATCCCCGCAAGCCGGCTGCCCGCCGAGGTCCAACGACTGCCCCGGCCACCCGCCCTCGGCCGCGCCATCGAGCTGGCCTTCCTGCGCTGGGAAAAGCGCAGGCTGGCACCGACGGAACGCTTCTGGCGCGACTTCGGCTTTCATATCGTCAGTTCCACGCCGCAGCGTCTCGTGGCGCGCGGCGCGGGAAGCGCACCGTGCATCGCGATCGCGGAAGCCGGGCGTAACGATCGTTTCATCGGCCCCGCTTTCCTCATGTCGGCCGACACGGATCTGCACCTTTTCGTGGACCACATGGAGGCCCGCTGGCTGCCCGGCTGCCGTCTGCCCGCGGGCGGCCGCGGCGTGGAGCTGTGCGACCCGAGCGGCCGCAGCGTGTGGCTGCTGCAGGGTCAGCGGCGTGTCGAGCCGCTACCGCTGCGCGAAGCCGTCGCGCCGAGCACGAACACGGCACAGGACAGGCCCCGCGTGAATCGCACGGTGCGCACGCCGATCGAACCGGCGCGCGTCGTGCGGCTCGGCCACGTGGTCCTGCAGACGGTGGGTTTTGCGCGAATGGCCGAGTGGTACCTGCGTGTGCTCGGGCTGATTCCCACCGACGTGCAGTACCTCGCCGACGGCAGTCCCAGTCTGGCGTTCTGCCGTCTTGATCTCGGCAATCAGCCGGCCGACCACCACACGCTGGTGATCGTCGGCGGCATCGAGGAGAAGGTCGAGCACAGTGCCTACGAGGTTCTGGACCTGGATGCGCTCGGACAGGGCCAGCAGGTGCTGCGTGCCGGGGGCCACCGGCACATGTGGGGCATCGGCCGCCACCTGCTCGGCAGCCAGCTCTTCGACTACTGGTCCGATCCCGACGGCTACGAGTACGAGCACTACACGGATGGCGACCTCTTCACCGCGGATGTCGAAACCGCCTACTCGCCGCTCGAATTCGGCGGCATCTGGGCCTGGGGCCCCGACGCGCCCGCCTCGATGAAGCCGAGAAAGAACCTGCAAACCCTTCTGCATGTGCTGAAGCTCGTGCGTCGCAAAGCCATCACGGCGCAGCGATTGAACCTCATGAGCGCGGCACTCGATGCGCCCGCGCGCCCTTGGCTCTAACTCTCACCTGACCATACCCATGTCACTCACGATCATTCGTTACGCCGAAGGCGGCACGCCCCGTTGGGGTGTTCAATTCGGGCGCCTCATCGCCCCCCTGCAAGTCGATGCGCCCAGCACCGGCGAGCTGCTCTCCGACCACTGGGAGTTACTGTGGGCCACCGAGGCGACACAGGCCGTGGTGCCGCTCGAGCGCGTCCAGCTTCTGCCGCCGGTGACCCGTCACCAGCAGTTCATCTGCCAGGGCGTCAACTATCGCAGCCACATCGCCGAATCGGGCCTGCGCATCGAAGACTTTCCCTTCAACACGATCTTCACCAAGGCGCCATCCAGCATCACGGCAGCAGATGCGCCAGTGGTCCGCCCCGCGCACGTGCAGTTGCTCGACTACGAGATCGAACTCGGCCTGGTGTTGCGCGCTCCAGTGCCGGCCGGCACACAAGTCGGCCCTGACGACCTGCCGCAGTGGCTGGCGGGGGTGACGATCGTCAATGACCTTTCGGCACGGGACGTTCAGTTGCCGCAGGGCCAGTTCTACAAAGGCAAGAGCTATCGAGGCTTCGGCCCGGTCGGACCTGCATTGGTGCTGCTGACGCCGCAGGAATGGGCGCGCTGGCCCGAGCTGCACATGCGCCTGGCGGTCAACGGCCAGACGCGGCAGGACGCCTACTGCGTCGAAATGATTCACGACCCCGCGGCCACACTCACCGAACTTGCGGCGCTCCACGACCTGCTCCCCGGCGACCTGATCGCCACAGGCACGCCGGCAGGCTGCGCCGCGCGCGCGCCCGGCAAGCCCGCGATGTTCGTTGCGAGGCATCTGCTCAGCGACGCCGGCAAGTGGCGGATGTTCATCCGCAAGGGGCGGGCCAACCCTGCCTACCTGCGCCCAGGCGATCACATCAACGCGTCGATCCGCACCGACGACGGCGCCATCGACCTCGGCGAACAGACGACCTCCATCACCGCTCCATGAACGCATGAACGCATGAACGCGACATCCTCCCATCACACGGTGCCGCGGCTCGACACCGACATCCTCCTGGTCGGCCTCGGCCCGGTCGGCGCGGCGCTGGCCAATCTCCTCGGACGCTATGGCGTGCGCGTGCTGGCCATCGACAAGGCGACCACCATCTTCGAGAAGCCGCGCGCGATCGCGCTCGACAACGAGGCGCTGCGCATACTTCAACTGGCCGGTGTTCGCGACGGCGAGTTCGAGACCGTCGCCATCCCGCAGGTGCAATACCGGTCCCCGCTATTCGGCCGCTTCGCCCGCATCAACAGCGCCGGCATCATCGACGGCCACCCGGCGCTCGTCACGTTCTACCAGCCGGAGCTCGAGCGCCTGCTGCGCGAAAAGCTCGCGCAATACCCGGGCGTCGAAGTGCGGCTCGGCATCGAGCTCGCGACCTTCGCGGACGATGGCCGGTTCATCAAGGCGCGGCTGGAGGACGCGGTCGGCAATGAGACCCATGTGCGTGCGCGCTACCTCGTCGGCACCGACGGCGCAAATTCACTGGTGCGGCGCACGCTCGGTCTGGACTTTGAAGGCCGCAGCTTTCACCAGGACTGGCTGATCGTCGATGCCCTCGACGTGCCGGACCCGATCGACCATGTCGAGTTCACCTGCGACCCGCTGCGCCCGAGCCCTCGCATGGTGGCTCCCGGCGGACGGCAGCGCTGGGAGTTCATGCTTCGCCCCGGCGAAAGCCCGGAAGAGATGGAGCGGCCAGAGTCGGTGCGGCGGCTGCTCGCGCCATGGTGCGACAGCCAGCGCATCCGGATCGAACGCACGGCGGTCTACCGCTTCCATGCGCGCGAGGCGAAGCGCTTCTCGGAGGGGCGCTGCTTCCTCGCCGGCGATGCTGCGCACATCACGCCGCCTTTCGCAGGCCAGGGCCTGGTCGCCGGACTGCGCGACGCGGCCAATCTGGCCTGGAAGCTCGCCTGGGTCGTGCAGGGACGGGCGAACGAGCGCGTGCTCGACAGCTACGACACCGAACGACGGCCCCATGCGCGGAAGATCATCCGCCTGGCGCGCATGCTCGGCGCGATCGTGATGCCGCAAAACCGTGGCGCCGCGTTCGCCGTGCACGGGCTGATGAGCCTGCTGCGCCTGGTTCCGGCGGCTCGCGCACTGTTCGAGGACATGAAGGTCAAGCCGCAGAACATCTTCGACCAGGGCCTGTTCTGGCGCGTGCGCGGCAGCGAACGGCTGCGTGCCGGGACCATGCTGCCGCAAGGCTGGGTTCGGCCCGCCACCGGTGGCGGGCCGGTCCTCAGCGACGACGCGCTGGGACTGCAATGGGCGATGATCGGCTTTGGCGTGGACCTGTCGGCCAGGCTGCCGGCTGAACTGCTGCAGTGCTGGCAAGCGGCGGGCGGACGCGTGTGGCAGTGGTGCCAGCGATCGCAGGCCCAGCATCTCGCGCCGCCCGTGCAGCGGCTGGAGGCGCTGGACGAGGCCCTGCTGCCACGCCGGGTTCCAATGGGCTGGGTCGCAATCGTCAGGCCCGACCGCTGCGTGCTGGCCGAGGGGCCGGCATCCGAGGCCGAGACGATGCTGCGGCGAGCGCTCGAGCTCGTCGCGCCGTCCGTGTCGTCCGCTGCGGCGACATGGCCGACACCCGCGTACCCTATCCAGGAGGCCGAGCATGCGGCGTGAACTGGTCTGCACCGAGGCCGCCACCCCGCCACGCCTGGCCGTGCGCAGCATCGAACTGCCCTATCCCGCCAAAGGCAACGTGCTGGTGCGAGTGCAGGCTACCTCCGTGAACCCGATCGACGCCAAGCGCGCGGCTGGCTACGGCCGGCGGCTGCTGGGGCTCAAGGGCGACGCGCGCTTTCCGCTCGTGCTCGGCAATGACGTCGCGGGCGTGGTCGAAGCCATCGGCGCTGGTGTGACCCGCTTCGCGCTCGGGCAACGCGTGTTCGGTCTGCTGGGTACCGGCCGGGCTCGCCGAGGGCGTCAGTGCCCGAAGACTCGCGCTGCCGATCGGCATCGCCCTGCCCTTCGACAACGCTATCGCCGCGTTCGACCACGTGTCGGCAGGCCCACCCGGCGGAGCGGTTCTCCTGCCGTGACGTCAACGTCAACCTGGTAAAAGCAATGAACGGAATCGCCTCCCTCGCAGACCTGCTCGCTCTCGAGAGCGAGAACGACGGCCTCCTGCCGAACAGCACCTACGAGATGATCGGCGCCGCGGCGCGCACCCACCCCGACGCACCGGCGCTATCGTTCTTCCCTCGCATCGAGGATCATGCGCGGCCGGAAGTCTGGAACTACGAGACGCTGTTTTCTCGCATCACGGCCACGGCCAACTTCCTCCACGAGTTGGGCGTGGGCGCCGACGATGTCGTCGCCTTCGCGTTGCCCAATCTGCCGCAGACGCATCTCGCGGTCTGGGGCGGCCAGGCGGCCGGCATCGCATTTGCGATCAATCCCATGCTGGAGCCCGCAGCCATCGCCGAGCTGCTCGCCGCTGGCGAAGCAAAGGTGCTGATCACGCTGGCACCCGTCCCCGGCATGGACCTGTGGTCGAGGCTGCAGCCGTTGCTCGGCCGCGTCAGCAGTCTCGAACATGTCGTGCTGGTCGACCCGGTTCGCCAGGTCGCCGAGGTCGCGGGCGTGGCGCCGAGCGGGACAAGGGGTCGCTTCAGCGTGCACGACTTCGCGCAAGGGCTGCGCGGACAGCCGGTGGACCGCCTCGTCAGCGGGCGGGTGATCCGCCCCGGCGACCAGTCGTCCTATTTTTGCACCGGCGGCACCACTGGCGCGCCCAAGATCGCGATGCGCACGCACGCGAACGAGGTCGCCAATGCATGGAGCATTGGCCAGTTCCTGGGCGACGGCATCTCGGCGGGAACGACGCTCTTCTGTGGCCTGCCCCTGTTCCATGTCAACGGCGTGCTCGTCACCGGCTTGCTGCCTTTTTCACGCGGTGCGCACGTGCTCATCGGCACACCCTCGGGCTTTCGCGGTGACGGTGTCATCAAGCACTTCTGGGAGTTGGTCGAGCACCACCGGATCAACTTCTTCAGTGGCGTTCCGACGGTCTATGCGGCGCTCATGCAGCAGCCAACGCAGGGCCGCGACCTCAGCTCGCTGGCATACGGACTCTGCGGCGCCGCACCGATGCCGGTGGAACTGTTGCGCTCGTTCCAGGAACTGACGGGACTGAAGATCCTCGAGGGATACGGGCTGACCGAGGGGACCTGTGTCAGCACCTGCAATCCTCCGCTGGGCGAGCGGCGCTTCGGGTCGATCGGGCTGCGCGTGCCCTTGCAGGCCATGAAAGGAGTCATGCTGGACGATAAAGGGGCCTACGTGCGCGACTGCGCGGTCGGCGAGGCGGGCGTCCTTGCGATCAGCGGTCCCAATGTGTTTGCCGGCTATCGCGACCCCGATCAGGACCGAGGGCTCTGGCTGGATCTGGACGACGGCCGGCGATGGATGAACACCGGCGACCTCGGCCGGCAGGACGCGGATGGCTACTTCTATCTGACCGGCCGAAAGAAGGAACTCATCATCCGAGGCGGCCACAACATAGACCCTGCGAGCATCGAAGAGTCGCTGCACCGGCATCCTGCCGTCCAGATCGCCGCCGCGGTCGGTCGTCCCGACCTGCATGCGGGCGAACTGCCGGTCGCCTATGTGCAACTCAAGCCCGACGGTCACGCGACCGAAGACGAACTACTGTCCTTCGCCAGGGACCAGATCACCGAGCGCGCAGCGATACCGAAAGCGATCAGGTTGGTGGCGGCCATGCCCCTGACCGGCGTCGGCAAGATCTTCAAGCCCGAGCTCAGGCAGCGCGAGATCGTGGATGCACTGCGCGTGGCGCTGCATGATGCGGGTGCGCCGACCTCGCGGCTCGAAGTCATCAACGACCCTCGATCCGGGATTCACGTCGAGGTTGCGGTGGTGGGCGGCACCGCCGCCGGCGTCGCCCGCAAAGTCCTGGGCCGGTTTCCGTTCCGCTTCGAGGTGTCTTGGATCTAGGATTCGGCTTTGTCTGAAATCGTATCGTCGCTCTCCCGAGTGGGGGGTTGAAGAGCAAGTTCATGGATCGCCCCGACTCCGGGTCAATGAACTGCTCGTCGGTCTTTGCCCATTCCGCGCAGGAACATCCTTGCCGGGTTGCGTCGGCGACGGCGCTCCGTCGCAGTGTCGCCCAGCCGGAACTCGACCTGCTCCAGATCCCGATCACGATACCGCACAGCCAGGTCCCAGTCCCCGGGATGCTCGCGCATCCATGTTGAAGCCTTGGTTTCGGTGTCGGCAGTCGCCACGACCTGCGCATCGCACTTCGCGGATCACCTCGATGAGATGGTCCCGGAGCACCGCATCGTCTCAACGAGGAAATCAGGCAGGGTCATGGCCTGTCTCGCGGCGCGGTCGCGTGCAGTCGCCGCCTATTTGGGCGTGCCTGTCTTTTCGGTCGGATTGGTCGGCACATCCAGGCGCTCGCCCTTCTTGCCCTTGGGGCTTGAGTTCGTTGGGCGTCGGCTTGACCTCGGCGCGAGTCAACTGGCCCGTCTGCTGGGCGGCGTTGGGCTGATTGTTGCTCATGGTCGACGGCTCGCCCTTCGGCACGGTGGTGTTGGCGGTGTTCCTGTTTTCCATGCGGGCCTCGGACTTGACCGCGGCTCTTGATGCCGGATCGGAACCATCCGGCCGCTGCGTCGGATTGGCAACGCCGGCCGGCGTCTTCGTGGTGGCCTGCCCGCCAACCGAGGCATCGGGCGCCGCGGGCACCGCGGTGGTCTGCGCGAGGGCGCTGCCCGAGAGGACGAGCAAGCCGGTCAGCCAATGGATGGCGAGCATTGGCTGTTTCATTTCGATGTCTCCTGATTGGGTGGAATGTCGTCGTGTTGGAACGAGATCCAACTTTTAAGGGGTACAGTGCTTGATCCTGTGGGGACCTCCCTTCACTCTGTAGGTCAACGCGTCGGAAGGCGACTGCACAACCCGCGGCGGGCACAATCAAATTCGAACCATGTCGAAACTGCCCGCACGCCCCGGCGTCCCGGAGGAATGCCTCTTGCTACATCTGCAACCGGATCTTGAAAAGATCACAGACCATCTGCGTGGGCAGACGGACACCATCCTTCGCGACTGGCGGAAATCGATCCGGAGGGACGTCAGCCTGTCGACGAATCGCGTCCTGCCGCGCACCCAGCTGAACGATCACGTCCCGGACGTATTGCTGGCATTCCTCGATGCGATCCGGGGCTCCGGTGCACGCGCCGAATCGCCGCAAGGCCCCGACCCCCAAGCCGCCGCCGCGCACGGCCTTCACCGCTGGCAACAGGGCTACGACCTGCACGAAGTGACGCGCGAATTGGGTCTGCTGAACGTGCGCATGGTCGAGGAACTGGATCGTTGCGCATTGACGCGCCAGGAGGTTTCGCCGGAGGCGATGGCGCATGTGCGCCGTCTGTGGGCCATGACATCCGCCGCCAACGTCGAGGAGAGCACTTCGCAGTACTTCGAGCTCCAGCGCATGGAAGCCGCGGGCCATGTGAAAGACCTGGAGGGTGCCTTGGCACAGGTGAAGGAACTGGAGCAGCAACGCGCCGAGCTGTGGCGCCAGATCGCGCACGACCTGCATGGCAACATCGGCGTCGTCGCGACGGCCGCGAGAGGACTTGGGACGCCGCATGCCACCGAGGCGACGCGCGACAGGTTCATCTCGATCCTGGACCGAAACATCACCTCCCTGCGACACCTGCTGTCGGATGTCACCAGCCTGACGCGCCTGCAGGCGGGCCATGAAACAAGGGACCTCCAGCACTTCGATGCCGCGGCCGAGCTGACAGGCCTGTGCGAGGGCATGCAGTCATTCGCCGATCAGCGTCGACTCTATCTGCGCCGCGTCGGGTCGGCACCCTTCATGGTGACGAGCGATCTGGTGAAGCTGCGGCGGCTCGTGCAGAACCTTGTCCTGAATGCGCTGAAGTACACGCGCGATGGCGGCGTCACCGTGTCGTGGGGCGAGCAGGGCCCAGCCGATGATGATCGCTGGCTGCTCAGCGTCGCCGACACCGGGCCGGGCCTGCACGCAGGGCCCGGCAGCCCGCTGGCCACAGCACTGCAAGGTGCGACGCAGCTCACGATCGAAGCTGAAGGCGAGCATCCTGATGAGATACGCGAAGACCCACGGCCCGTCACGGAAGGCCCGGGAGAAGGCATCGGCCTGTCAATCGTCAAGCGACTGGCCGACTTGTTGAACGCGAGCGTGCAGCTCGAGTCATCGGAAGCTGCGGGCACGGTATTCAAGGTGCTCTTTCCCAAGCACTACGACATTTGATTGCGCGCGCGCTCACCGGGAACCGCTTCGCCCGCGCTGCCGACCGGATCCAGGGGCGGTACCGCACACGCAGCTCACATCCTGGGGACGTTCATCGCATTCGCGGCAAAAAACGCGCGCTGTGTCCGCTAGCGGACGTTGCTGGGCGCGCTGCTGCGCTAAGGTGGTCGGACCGGGCGCTCCTGCGCGGCCATTCCTGGAGCAGCAAATGAGTGCAAGGAATCCATGGCATCCCGATCAGCCATTGCACCGCGACGGCGCGGCGTCCCAATCCTCGCTGCCGCTGCTGCCTCCGGGCGATCCGGCCCAGGTGGCCGGGATGTCGGATGCCTGGGATCAGTGCGGCTTGACCAGCCAGGACCGGGCCGCCGTACGCAATATCTACCTGCTGTTCGAATCATCCCGATCCGGTGGGATGCAGGTTGACACATTGGCCGATCTTCAGTCGTCGAATTTCCATCCGCATTTGGCCCACGCATGGGACGATGCCCCGCCACGGTCCACGGGCCGCTTGTGGATTCGCGCCGTGTGTGTGCTGATCGCGGCGGGCGTGGTCCTGGCAGGCTGGATCTGGCTGGTCCGACTCCTGTTGGCCGCGTAGCTTCGATGTCCAGCGCCCCAGCCCTGCCTCACTTCCAGCCCGACCCGTTTGTGAAGGATGGCTGGCTCGGCACGCCCGAGTTTCCCGCCTACCGCGCGAACAATGTCGTCGCCAGGCTCGATGACGAGCCTCAGGTCGATCCCGAGCATTTGTACTTCCACCTGCTCCTGCTCGATGCCAGCGGTCAACTCCAGGACAACCACTCGGGGCCTTGCCTGGCGCTCGCCCGGCAGCAGTCACTGCCCGAGCGCATTCGCTTCGTGCGCGTCGTCGCCGAACTGGTCCGCTTCGCCCCCTGCGAGGATCGCGGACTGTCGGCGATCGGGCAGGCACTGACGCTCGTTCGCGAGGCTGGAGTGGACCGCGGCTGTCTCGTCGTTGCTGCGCAAGTGCTCGACAATGTCTGCAGCGAGGAGGCCGTCGTCGCGAGCCTGGTCCAGCTCCTCAGGCTGTCCCTGGGTGAAGACGACGCGCGACGCGTGATCTCCGGCGTTGCAGGAGGCCTGGCGCGCCGGTCGGACATTGATGCGACCCTTGCCGCAGGCGTTGAATGGACGACCGCCGAGGGGTGCAACAGCGCCGATCGCTCGCACGACAGCACTCTCCATGCGCAGATGTTCCACATCGTGCGCACCGTGGGCAAGTCGCATGCACGCCGCTATCTGCGGGAACTCGTTGGCAGTGAGCTGGTGCCATTGCCCCAGCTGCTTGGCGTGTGAGTCTGAAAGTGGCCGTGCGCAGTTGCGATCGGTCGCGACAGTGCCGGATCAACCCTTCGATTTCCCTCCGCAAGCTTTTGACAGAGCCTTTTATGATCGGGACGGGGAAGTCCGTGCCATTGTTGAAGATCCGCGGCAAGTGGACCTACCTTTACGGGGCCGTCGATCGAGAAGGAATTGCCGCGGATTTCACATAGGTCGCGTCGACGCGCCACGATCGACCTGCCTTGCGCGCGAATCGATTCCAGCGCTTCTCGAACTCCGGTACGAACCGCTGGACCCAGCGCATGACCGTTGTGTGGGCCAATACCAAGCCACGCTCAGCAATCATCTCCACGAAGTCACGACAGCTCAGCTTGAAGCGCAGGTATCAGCGAACGCACAACACGATGATCTCGCGCTCGAAGTGCCGACGACCTTTGAACAGCTCATCCATGCTCTGGAACTTCTTCGCCACGTCCAGCCTTCACATCACAAAGGTCGGTAGCCTACCGGAAGCAAAGTTTGTGCGTCGCGTCTGGCTACAACCACTATAGGTCGCCTTGGTACTGCACCACTGAATGATTCAATCGTTCATGTAACGACGGCCGCACACTCCGGTTGCTTCTGGTGCAAAGCGAATTCCGGATCCCATAACCGAACTCGTGAGTTGGCTTGCCGTGGTTGATTGGCAAGCCAGTCCTGCTCGAACTGCATCGGGCTGACATAGGTCAGCGTCGAGTGCAACCGAGCGCGGTTGTAGCAGAGCAGCCATGCGATGATTTCATCCTTGGCCTCACGTCTGGTCTTGAAGCGCTGTCCGTGCAGCCGTTCGACTTTTAAAGAGCTGAACAGTGTCTCGCTCGTAGTCCCAGTCGCGACCTCCTTCCAGTATCGGCGCTCAATGTCATTTCGATGCGACGGAGCACCTGGTGAGCGCACCCGTCAACTTTTGCATCCATCCCGCAGGTCGACACATAAACACCTCCATGGTCAAAGGTGTTGCGACGACCGGTTGAATCCGCCCAGTACTGCAGCCATGAGTTCCAGAAGATGCTCAAGGACTACGGGATGAAGTCCTCATGAGCCGCCGGGGCGACTGCCGGGACAATGCACCCACCGAAAGTCTGTGGTCGCGCCTGAAGGTCGGCAGGCTATACGGCAGGCGCTATGCAACGCGGCGCCAGGCGAAGGACGAAGTGATCGATTGGCTGACTATTTACAATCTCAAAAGATTGCACTCGACGCGGTGCTATGTCAGTCCCATGACGTTTGAGCAACGCTGGATCGAGGCCCGGCAGCAAGACAGGAAGTCCGCATAAACGGCAGCCAATGGAGTGCGGCCAATAGGGGCAAGGTCACATTCGAGTGTCTCGCGTAAATGAAGCCCAGCTTGAGCACAGCAAGTGCCGGTACCGACTCGCCTAGCGCATCTCCTGTCTTCTGCATCGTCAAATTTTCGGCGGTCGGATCCCCACTGCGTGATTGGAGTGATCTCGCCCCTCCCTTCTGAGGTGAGACATTTTTGCGAGTAAGCTTCGAAGGATCACAAGTCTCAGGAGATTCGATGGCTCAAAGCTACGCACAGATTCAGAAGCAGATCGCGTCGCTTCAGCGCCAGGCTGAAGCAATTCGTCAAGGTGAAATCAAGGGCGTTGTGGACCGCATCAAGGTCGCGATTGCACACTATGGGCTGACACCTGAACAGCTGTTTGAGACGCCCAAGACAGCCAAGCCTAATAAGCTAGCGCAGACCACTGCAAGCTCTGTCAAGTTTGCCGACAATAAAGGCAATGTATGGTCAGGTCGCGGGCCTCGACCGCGCTGGCTTCGCGACGCATTGGCAGCAGGCGCCAGCATCGATGATTACAAGCCCGCAACGGGCATTGCAGTCGCGACGCATGTGCCGGCGGGCACCGGCAAGCCTGCCAGGAAGGTGAAGCGCGCGCCTTCGAAGGTCTTGTATGGCGACGACACGGGCAACACTTGGACCGGGCGCGGGCCAAAGCCCGGATGGGTGAAGTCCGCCCTGGCAGCTGGAAAAGATCTCGCGGATCTCGTGAAGTAAAGTGGCCAAGGGGAGGTCTCTTGGGGCTGATCTACCGCCTCCTCAATAGCTGACAACTGCACCACTACCAGCAAGGGTTGGATCACCATTCCAGTCAAAGTGCGCAAAGCTCCACTGGTGCGTGCGCACCAGTGATCGCGTTGAATTCCTGCAGATGGCAGATGACAGATCGAACGTGGCCGGTACCTGTTTGGAGTAACCGGCCAGTGATCCCATCTTGAGGCCAGAGGCCAAGGCGCTGACCATGATGTCCATCTAAGTTTTGATGGACGTCTATGCATGTCAACAGGAAGCCGCGCCGTCGGC
>NZ_JBBKZV010000018.1:0-126159 GCF_037889915.1 Variovorax humicola
CCTGAAGCTGCTGGGCGGCAACCTCGGAAGGGCCGTCATCAAGACCTCGGCGGTCAAGCCCGAGCACCGCGTGGTGCAGGCGCCGGCGCTGGTGTTCGACACGCAGGAGGCGGTGATGGCGGCCTTCGATCGCGGCGAATTGCGCCGCGACTTTGTCGCGGTGGTCCGCTTCCAGGGCCCGCGCGCCAACGGCATGCCCGAGCTGCACAAGCTCACGCCGCTCCTGGGTGTGCTGCAGGACCAGGGCTTCCGCGTGGCGCTGGTCACCGATGGCCGCATGTCGGGCGCTTCGGGCAAGGTGCCGGCGGCGATCCATGTGACGCCGGAGTGCCTCGCGGGCGGACCGCTCGCGCGGGTGCGCGACGGCGACATGATCGTGCTGGACGGCGAGCGCGGCCTGCTCGAAGCGCGCGTCGACGCGGCCGAGTGGCAGGCGCGGCAGCCCGCGCTCGCCGATCTCGAAGAGTCGCGCCATGGCATGGGGCGCGAACTGTTCGCGGCGTTCCGTGCCAACGCGTTGGGCGCGGAGGAGGGCGCCGTCACGTTCCAGGCGGCCGAGCCCGCCACTGCGGTGAGCGCCGCCCACGACGCACCCCTGCATGGCCATTTCGTGTTTGCCGAGGGCGTTGCAGCATGAACGCCGCGCAGCCTCAGGCAAGCTCGCACCGCAGTGCGAAGCACGGAGCTCGCGTCATGGACATCCTGGACATCATGCGCACCGGCCCGGTCATCCCGGTCATCGTCATCGACAGGCTGGAGGACGCGGTGCCGCTGGCACGCGCGCTGGTGGCCGGCGGCGTTCGCGTGCTCGAGTTGACCTTGCGAACGCCGGTGGCACTGAAGGCGATCGAGGCCATCGCCAACGAGGTCGAAGGCGCGATCATTGGCGTCGGAACGATCGCGCGGGTGCAGGACTTCGACGCCTCGCTCAAGGCCGGCGCGCTGTTCGGCGTGAGTCCGGGCCTGACGCCTGAGTTGATCGCCGCAGCCCGCGACAGTGCGCTGCCCTTGTTGCCGGGCGTGATGACGCCGTCCGACGTCATTGCTGCGCGCGCGGCGGGCTTCACGGAACTCAAGCTCTTCCCGGCGCAGCAGGCCGGTGGCATCGGCATGCTGAAGGCCCTGGCCGGTCCGTTTCCCGATGTGACTTTCTGTCCGACCGGCGGCATCTCCGCGGCCACCGCCGCGGATTTCCTCGTACTGCCCAACGTCGCGTGCGTCGGCGGATCGTGGCTCACGCCCGCCGAGGCCGTGGCGGGCAAGGACTGGGCCCGCATCACCGAACTCGCACGCCAAGCCTGCGCGCTGGCGCGCCCCGCCCTCCAAGGCGAAACATCCTCATGACCTTCAAACTCGCAGCCGCGCTCGCCTGCGGCATTGCCATGACCACTCCCTCGCTTGCAGCCGACCTTATCGTTTCGACCAATGACGCCAAGTACCAGCGCGTCGCGGGCACCGACACATTTCCGTCGAATGCCGGCCCCGACACGCTCAACGTGATCGATGCCTCTCGCTTTCCGCCGCGCATCGTCGCGACGGTCGAGGTTGCAGCCACCATCGCCGGCCCGCCTCAGGCCGTTGCCATCACGCCCGATGGCAAGCTCGCGATCGTCTCGGCGCCGAACCGCTACGACCATGCGACGCAGAAGAACATCCTGGAGAACTACCTCCAGGTCGTCGACCTGGAGGCCACGCCGCCGCGCGTGGTCGGCAAGGTGCCGGTCGCGCACCATCCGCAGGGACTGGCCGTGAACCGCGCCGGCACCATGCTGCTGGCGGCCACCGTGGGCGGCACCGTCGCGTCGTTCGAGATCAAGGGCAAGACGCTGGTCGCCACCGGAGACCTGGCGCTGTCGAAAGGGCGCCTGGCCGGCATCAGCTTCGCGCCGGACGGCATGTCGGCACTGGTGGCGCTTCGCGACGAGCAGGGCGTGGTGGTGCTGGACGTGGCGCCCGGCGCGGTCACGACAAGTCGCGAGAGGGTCTCCAGCGGCATCGCGCCCTATTCGGTCGACGTGTCCAGCGATGGCCGTTGGGCGGTGGTCAGCAATGTCGGACTGGCGGGCCTGCCGGGCGATGTGGGCATGCTGGCGGGCGACGCCGACACGGTGACGCTGATCGACATCTCCAGGCGGCCTTTCCGCGCGGTTCAGCACATGACGGTGCCTTCGCTGCCCGAAGGGGCTGCGATCTCGCCTGACGGTCGCTGGATCGCTGCGCAGTCGATGGACGGCTCGAACCTGAAGCCCGACAATCCGGGCCGCCGCGAGCGCGGCAAGCTGGTGTTGTTCGAGATCCGGGACGGGCAGGCCCAACGTGTCGGCGAGTTGCCGGCCGGCGAGGGCGGGCAGGGCGTGGTATTCACTGCCGACAGCAAATACATCCTCGTCCAGTTCAATGTCGAGAAGCAGATCGCCGTGTTCGCGGTCGATGCCGGCAAGCTGCGCGACACCGGCGAACGCCTCGCTGTTCCCGGCGGACCATCGTCGATCCGTTCGATGCCGCGCTGAATCATCAAGGAGTACGAACATGAGTGAATCACGCAAGAAGGTGGTGGTGTTCAGAAAGCTTCCGGACGATCTGCTGGAGCGCATTCGCGCGCAGCACGACGTGACCGTTGCCGACCCACGCCGCCCCGATGAACTGCCGCGCTTCCGTGCCGCGTTGCATGACGCGCAGGGCCTGATCGGATCGAGTTTCAAGCTCACGGCCGATGACCTGGCAAGCGCACCTGCGCTGGAAGTCGTATCCAGCATCTCGGTCGGCATCGACAACTACGACCTGGCCTATTTGAAGCAGCGTGGCATCGTGCTGTGCCATACCCCTGGCGTGCTGACGGAAACCACCGCCGACACGGTGTTCGCGCTGGTCATCGCCACCTCGCGCCGGCTCGTCGAACTCTCCGCGCTGGTGCGGGAAGGGCAGTGGACACGCAACATCGGCGAAGAGTTGTTCGGCTGGGACGTGCACGGCAAGACTCTCGGCGTGCTGGGATTCGGGCGCATCGGGCAGGCTGTCGCACGACGCGCTGCGCTGGGCTTCGGCATGCCGGTGCTGTTCCACGATCCATTCGACGTGCCGGTTCCATCCGAGTTGGCGGGCCGGGCGTCGCGAGCGCCATTCGAAGAGGTGCTGGCGCGCGCCGACATCGTCGCCCTGACGCTGCCGCTCGCGGAGGAGACCCGCGGACTGATGGACGCCGACGCGTTTTCCCGGATGAAGCAGGGCGCCATCTTCGTCAACGGTTCGCGCGGCGCCATCGTGCAGGAGGCGGCATTGCTCGACGCGCTCGACAGCGGCCACCTGCGCGCGGCGGGCCTCGACGTGTTCGCGGTCGAGCCGTTGCCGCAGGATTCGCGGCTGCGCACGCATCCGAAGGTGACGCCGCTGCCGCACATCGGCTCTGCGACACACGAGACGCGCCGCGCCATGGCCGAGCTCGCGACCGACAACCTCCTGAAGACGCTGGCCGGCCAACCGCCGGTCGCCGCATTCGACCTCTCCAAGGTGTAGCACCATGCCCAGTTCCATCCCCACGCTGTGCGGCTCGCTCGCGGGTCAGCCCTTCACGTTCAATGTCAAGGTCCACAACGCCGCGTACCGCGCGCTGGGTGTGGATTACACCTTCGTGTGCTTCGGTGTCGACGATGCGGCGGGTGGCGTGCAGGCCATTCGCACGCTCGGCATCCGAGGAATGAACGTGACGATGCCGCACAAGCAGGCCGTGATACCCCACCTGGACGCACTGGACGACACGGCTCGCGAGATCGGGGCCGTCAACACCATCGACAACCGCGACGGCGTTCTTACGGGCTACAACACCGACTGCATCGGGGCGGTGCGCGCCATCGAGGAGGCCAGCCCGCTCGAAGGCCGGCGTGTCGCGCTGCTGGGCGCAGGCGGTGCGGCGCGCGCCATCGCTTGGGGCATGCGACGCGCCGGCGCGAAGGTCACGCTGTTCAATCGCACCGCCGAGCGCGGCGAGGCCTTTGCGCGCGAGTTCGGCATCGAGTTTGCGGGAGCGCCGTCGGCGTTCAATGCCTCGGATTTCGATGGTGTCGTCAATGCCACCGCCGCCGGCTATCGCGCGCCGGATGTCAGCCCGCTCGCGCCCGGCCAACTGGCGCAGCACCTCTTCGTCATGGACGCGGCGTTCATACCGGTCGAGACAAAACTCATCCGCGACGCGCGCTCGGTGGGCTGTCGCACCGTGAATGGCAGCCGCATGCTGCTGCATCAGTTCTGCGGCCAGGTCGAGCTTTACACCGGCAAGCCGGCGCCGTTCGAAGTGATGAGCGTCGCGCTGCTCGACGAGATCGCACGTTCGCAGCAGTCGCCGGTCTGACAACGGCCCTGATTCGAACCACTTCGGGAAATCCCTAGTGGTGTACTGAAACCGGTTTCATACAATCCATTCATCGCATCGAATCAACGGACACGGAGACACTTCAAGTGAACTATCAGTTTCAGTTCGACGCCGTTCTGGCGGCTTGGCCGCTCTTGCTCAAGGGCACCTGGATCACCATCCAGCTCTCGCTCGTCGCCACGCTGCTTGGCCTGGTGGTTGCAGTTTTCTGCGCCTGGGGCAAGACCTCGGGGCCCGGCTGGCTGCGCTTCATCGTCAACGCCTACATCGAGGTGATCCGCA
This sequence comes from Variovorax humicola, assembly GCF_037889915.1. Lineage (NCBI taxonomy): Bacteria > Pseudomonadati > Pseudomonadota > Betaproteobacteria > Burkholderiales > Comamonadaceae > Variovorax > Variovorax humicola. The sequence goes on from NZ_JBBKZV010000018.1 coordinate 4,649, forward strand.
ACACCCCGTTCCTGGTGCAGCTGTTCTTCTTCTTCTTTGCCCTGCCTTCCATCGGCCTGCGTTGGTCGCCCTACACGGCCGCGTTGACGGCGATGGTGGTCAACCTGGGCGCCTACGCTGCGGAGATCGTGCGCGCCGGCATCGAATCGATTCCGAAGGGCCAGATCGAAGCCGGACGCGCACTCAACCTCAAGGGCTGGGAGATCTTCCGTTTCGTGATCATCAAGCCGGCGCTCAAGGCGATCTACCCCGCGCTCACGAGCCAGTTCATCCTGCTGATGCTGAGCTCGGCGGTGGTGTCGGTCATCTCCGCAGATGACCTGACCTCGGTGGCGGCCAACCTGCAATCGCAGACCTTCCGCAGCTTCGAGATCTACATCGTCGTGGCGGCAATCTACCTGGCGCTCGCGCTCACCTTCTCGACGCTGTTCAAGCTCATCTACAACGGCGCGCTCAACTACCCCGACCGGCGCTGAACGAGCACCTGCCCATCAACGCCAAGCGGAGACAAACACCATGCGTACCTTCGGCTTTTCCGAATTCCTTTTCATCCTCGAAGCGGCCAAGTGGACACTGGCGCTGTCGCTGATCGCCTTCATCGGCGGTGCAATCCTCGGCCTGGTGATCGCGTTGGCGCGCACCTCGGATAGCCGGGCCGCCCAGGTGCTGTCCACCGGCTTCATCCAGATCTTCCAGGGCACGCCACTGCTGCTGCAACTCTTTCTGATCTTCTTCGGCGCGCCCGTGATCGGCATCGAGATCAATCCATGGGTCGCCGCGGGCGTGGCGCTGATCCTCAACAGCGCGGCCTTCCTGGGCGAAATCTGGCGCGGCTGCATCCAGTCGATTCCGCGCGGCCAGGTCGAAGCAGCACAGGCGCTCAATCTCGACTACACCTCCCGCATGCGCGACGTGGTGCTGCCCCAGGCCTTCAAGATCGCGCTGGCCCCCACCGTGGGCTACGTGGTGCAGATCATCAAGGGCACCTCGCTGGCGGCGATCATCGGCTTCACCGAGATCACGCGTGCCGGCCAGATCATCAACAACGCTACATTCCAGCCGGTGGAGGTGTTTGGCACCGTGGCAGCCCTGTACTTCATCATCTGCTGGCCGCTCTCGCTGCTGGCAGCGCAGATGGAACGCAGGCGTGCCGTGGCGCTGGCCCGCTGATCCTTCGACAGTTTTGCACGCACAACCCAAGGAGACATTCACATGATTCAGTTGACTCGCCAGATGACCCGCCAGGTGACCCGCCGCACAGCGGCCATCGGCCTCGCAGCCGCCGCGCTCACCGTGTTCGCACCTTTCGCGTCGGCCCAGAGCGTGGCCGACATCAAGAAGAAGGGTGAACTCACCGTCGGCATGCTGGTGGACTTTCCGCCGTACGGCACGACCAACGCGCAGAACCAGCCCGACGGCTACGACGCCGACGTCGCCAGGCTCCTGGCCAAGGATCTCGGCGTCAAGGCCAACCTCGTGCCGGTGACCGGGCCCAACCGCATTCCCTTCCTGTTGACCAACAAGGTCGACGTGCTGGTGGCTTCGCTGGCGGTCACGCCCGAGCGTGCCAAGCAGGTGGATTTCTCGGTACCGTACGCCGCCGCTTCGATCGTGCTCTTTGGCGCGCAGAAGGTCGAGATCAAGTCGCCGGCCGACCTCAAGGGCAAGCGCGTCGGCGTCGCCCGCGCCAGCACGCAGGACATCGCGCTCGCGGCCGTCGCCCCCGAGGGCACCGAGGTGCGCCGCTTCGACGACGACGCCTCGGCCATGCAGGCGCTGATGTCGGGCCAGGTGGATGCCATTGGCTGCTCGACCACCGTGGCCGCGCAGATCGCCAAGCGCGCGCCGGCCAACACCTACGAGCAGAAACTCGTGTTGCGCCAGCAGGTGATGGGCATCGCGATGCGCCCCGGCCAGGCCGAACTCAAGAAGACCCTGGACGATTTCGTCGCCCGCAACAAGGCCAACGGGGAACTCAACAAGCTCTATCAGAAATGGCTCGGGACCGACTTCCCGACCATGCCCAACTCGTGAGGAACGTCATGGAAGAAGTCAACGTGCACCTGCCCGATCACGCACTGGGCGAGCCCATCATCCGGCTCGAAGGCGTGAACAAGTTCTACGGGCAGTTCCAGGTGCTGACCGGCATCGACCTGTCGGTGCGCGCCGGCGAACGCATCGTCGTCTGCGGCCCTTCGGGCTCGGGCAAGTCCACGCTGATCCGCTGCATCAACCGGCTCGAAGTCGTGCAGCAGGGCAAGATCGTGGTCGACGGCATCGAACTCACGGCCGGCGGCAAGAACGTCGATGCGGTGCGCGCCGAGGTCGGCATGGTGTTCCAGCAGTTCAACCTGTTCCCGCATCTCACCATCCTGCAGAACTGCACGCTGGCGCCGATGCGCTCGCGCGGCATGTCGAAGGAGCAGGCCGAAGAGGTCGCGATGAAGTACCTCAAGCGCGTGCGCATTCCCGAGCAGGCCAACAAGTACCCGAGCCAGCTCTCGGGCGGGCAACAGCAGCGCGTGGCGATTGCACGCGCCCTGTGCATGAGCCCCAAGATCATGCTGTTCGACGAGCCGACTTCGGCACTCGACCCGGAGATGGTCAAGGAAGTGCTCGACACCATGATCGGCCTGGCCGAAGATGGCATGACCATGTTGTGCGTGACGCACGAGATGGGATTCGCGCGCAGCGTGGCCGACCGCGTGATCTTCATGGCCGATGGACGCATCGTGGAGCAGGGGCCGCCGCAGGAGTTTTTCGGCAATCCGAAGCATGAGAAGCTGCGCCAGTTCCTCGGACAGATCCTCAGTTCACACCAGGCCCATTGATCAACATGAGCGACACTGAATTCGACGTGGCATTGTTCGGCGAGGCGATGCTGCTGCTGGTGGCGGACAAGCCGGGCCCGATCGAGGAAGCCACCGGTTTCCACAAGCGCACGGCCGGCGCCGAAACCAATGTGGCCATCGGCCTTTCGCGCCTAGGGCTCAAGGTGGGATGGGCCAGCCGCCTTGGCACGGACTCCATGGGCCGCTCGCTGATTGCGAGCATGAAGGCCGAGGGCATCGATTGCTCGCACGTGATCTGCGATTCCGCCCAGCGCACCGGCTTCCAGTTCAAGGGCCGCGTCACCGACGGCAGCGATCCGCCGGTCGAGTACCACCGCAAGGGCTCCGCCGCGAGCCACATGGGGCCGGCCGATGTCGACGAAGCCTGGCTGCGCTCGGCCCGCCATCTGCATGCGACCGGCGTCTTCCCGGCCATCTCCGACACCAGCCTGCAGGCCTCCATCAAGACCATGGACGTGATGCGCGCCGCCGGACGCACGATCTCGTTCGACACCAACCTGCGCCCCACGCTGTGGGCCTCGACCGAGGTGATGCGCCACTGGATCAACCACCTTGCCTCGCTCGCCGACTGGGTGTTGCCGGGCATCGAAGAGGGCCTGCTTCTGACCGGCCATGACACCGCCGAGGGCGTCGCGCGGTTCTATCGCGACCGCGGCGCGAAGCTCGTGGTGGTCAAGCTCGGCGCCGCCGGCGCCTACTTCGACAGCGACGTGGCCGGCAGCGGCTATGTCGACGGTTTTCCCGTGAAGAAGGTGATCGACACCGTGGGCGCGGGCGATGGCTTCGCGGCCGGCGTGGTCAGTGCCTTGCTCGAAAGGCGCAGCGTGCCGGATGCGGTGCGTCGCGGCGCGTGGATCGGCGCGCGTGCGGTGCAGGTGCTGGGCGATACCGAAGGCCTGCCGACGCGCGAAGAACTGCGGCAGGGCGGATTCTAGAATCGACCGTTTTCTCATCCTCGATCGGCACTGTTCAATGACGTGCACCGTCAGCTATCCATGAACGAGAGGTTGCAAGTTCGACGCCCCACCATCGCGGCCGTAGCGGCGTCCGCCGGCGTGTCCAAGGCCACTGTTTCGCGATATTTCAATCACGAGGAGTTGCTGACGCCCGACATCGCGGCACGCGTCAAGAAGGCGATAACAGAACTGGACTACGCGCCCAGCCCGATGGCACAAGCGTTGAGCCGGGGTCGCTCGCGATTGATTGGCTTGATCGTGGCGGACATCACCAATCCCTATTCCGTAGCGGTGTTGAGGGGGGCAGAGAAGGCATGTCAGGAAGGTGGCTACCTGGTCATGCTGTTCAACCTGGGAAATGCGATCGGACGCGAGCGCGAGGCCATCGACGCGCTGGCTGGCTATCAGGTCGACGGCTTCATTCTGAACACGCTGGGCAGAGGCGCCGGGGTCATGGAGGCCCTTGAGCGCAACGGCAAGCCGGCGGTGTTGGTGGATCGCCGACACAGCGGCATGACGGCCGATTTCGTGGCCCTGGACAGCGCGGGCGCGATGGTGGCCGCCTGCAACCACCTTGTCGAGAATGGCTACCGTGAACTCATGTACGTCACCGAGCCGAAGAAGGGCGTCAGCAGTCGGCGTGAACGTGCAACCGCGTTCAACAAATTCAGTTCATCGCACGCGACACGTGTGGCAGGACAAGTCTTCGAGTATTCGGAGGAGAGCGGAAGCTTGCTGGAGGACGCAATACGTGCGCTCATCGCCCGCGCAAGATCCGCGAAGGATGGTCGCCGCGCTGCCGTCATTTCCGGCAATGCCGTGGTCACGTTGCGGATCGCAAGCATCGCGGCGCAGTGCAACTGGAAGTTTGGCGCCGATGTGGGGTTTCTCGGGTTTGACGATCCCGAGTGGGCACCACTGATCGGGCCCGGGCTGAGTGCCATTGCACAACCCACCGACGCGATCGGACGCACGGCAGCAACCTGCCTGATAGACCGGTTGCACGGTGAGCAGGCACCACCCCGCCAGATCCTGCTGCCTGGTCAATTGGTTGTACGAGGATCGTCGGACACACGGGGTGGACGCGATTGAAAGGCCCCCGAAACGCCGTGGCCACGGCGCCTCTGCGGTCGCGCGAAAGTAGGGCGGGGTACAGGAGCATCTCGAACGACTTCAGGCTTTCCCCTTCGCATTGAGCCGTCGCCATGGCGAAGGGCAGGGGCGATTCGTCACCAGACCTTCATTCCGCCGTCAACGACGATGTCGGTCCCGGTGACGTACGAACTGTCGTCGGACGCCAGAAACAGGGCGACCCGCGCCACTTCCTCGGGACGACCGAGTCGACCAGCAGTCTGCCGAGCATGTAGCGGGCCCATTCCGGATTCTTCAGCTGCTCGCGTCTGGTTGGTTTCGATGACGCCGGTCGAGATGGAGTTGGCTCGTATGCCGTGGTGACGGCCCTCCATCGCGAGTTGCCGAGTCATGCCGATGATCCGATGATCCCGGCCTTTGCCGTGGTGTGAGCCAACGATCCCAGGTTCTCGAAGCTCATCAGCGCCGTCAGCGAAGCCATGTTCACGATCACGCCGCGACTGGCCTTGAGGTGCGGCCATGCCGCGCGGGCGAGATAGCTATTCGGGAGAAAACGGACATTACTACTCGGGGCCTACAGCCCATGACAATCCCAAGTTCAAATGTCGCATTGCCAGCAAAGTTGAAATGTCGCATTTCTTCATTCTTGAATGACTCCAGCGAACGCAGTGACTGCCTGGCCCCTTTGCATGCGCACAGGCTTGCCAACCGAAGGCACCACGATCGTCATTTCAGCGCTGCGTGATGACCCGAATGGCTTGCAGACGCTCCATCACGGCCAGTTCGAGGTCTTCGCTGGTGAACTGGCTCGAGCATTTGGCGCCAGGCAGAGCCTTGCGAGGGTAGGGCGCCTGCCCCTGATTTTTCAGCTCGAACAGCGCACGGCCGTACTGAGTGACGCCGCGGCCGAAGTCGACCGAGTCACGCACCGAACGGAAGATGCTGGCCTTGTCACTATAGAACGCCACGGGCTTGCCATGTTCCTCGAGGTAGGCCCGCGTGGCCTCGAAGTACGCCAAGGCCGATTCAGTCGGCACGAAGTGCAATTGCATCATTGCATCAGCCGGCTGGTGGCGTCATCGATTTCATCGATGAACACCATGACATTCCTCCAGCTTCTCGGCGGCCAGCGTTGGGCCGAAGTCGGCGTAGCGCTCGCGAATGAGTTTGACAGCGCGCTCGGCAATCCCCGGGGCCAGTTGGTTATTGCTGAGACGCCCGCGCTTGCGTGAGACCAAGCCGGAGGGCTCGTCGTCCAAATAGCGACTCACCGGTCGCTCGATCTGCTTTCGGCTCATGCCGAGCCGCTGCGCAGCTTGGGCGACCCGTAGCAATGCGATCGACCACCGCATGAATCGTCTTGAGCCGATTGGCTTCGCGTTCGTCATAGTGATCGTCGCAGCAGGTGTCGACATGGCCATGCCTCGGTGCTCGGAGCAGCCAACTTTGCAACATTTGAACTTTGCTCGAATGCTCCCACGGCCAAAAAATACAATGTATATTATGTTAAATTCAAAATTAAGCGTACTTCAGCGCATACAGGCATACAGGACGTTGGCGCCCGCTACCCTTGTCGTCCATTAGACCGTGCCGCTAGTCGTCGTTGGGATGAAAGCCGGTAGTCACGCCTGGCGCGCGCATGCGATCCAGCGCGGCGAACCCTTCCTCGCGGTCGACGATGCACCACCAGGTCTGTACGCACCGGATTGCCGCGCTCTTGGCACCCTTGAACAGCAGTTCCGTGCCTTCGATCATTACGCCGCCTTCCTTGATCTGGACCACCTTGGCCCAGTGGAGGTCGTGCGTGAGGCTGTGCTCGAGTCGGCGCGGATCGAGCAACTTTGCCACCATCGCCTGAGCGCCGAAGCGGTGGCGCGCCTCGGGTGCCACTCGCCGGAAGTCCAAGATGCCGCGAAAGGGGTGCGCCTCTACAACCTGGCTTCGGCCTAGCCATGAGCCGCGGAAACGCAATAGATAGACGACGCAAAACACTGGATAAGCATACAGCTCCAGCCGAGTCGGCAGTTGTCGTCCAATAGACGTTTGTGATACTTTTGCGCTACCGTTTTGTTGCGCGGAGCGTGCGATGAACCTGGATCCCTCCCCCACAGCCATGCCGTTGGCCCCCGCCGAATGGACGATGGACTTCAGTCGCGAGGGCCGCAATCAATACGTTGCCCAAGTGAAGCGAGCGGGCATGCCGATGTGCAGGCTGTCTCTTATGCAGAGCGACTTAACCGAAGCTGACGCGCACGCGGAGCTGGCCGATAAGGCGCGCCAATGGATCGGTGAATATCTGGGTCGTTCGATCCTGGAGGCCGCGGGACCCGCCAACACCCACGGGGCATTCACGCACGAGAACTGTCGAGCGACGCAATACACTGGTTAAGCGTACAGCGTCGAGGGTGTGCAAAATGTCCGAGCGGCACTGCCGCGGGGCTTCAGCATGGGGGCGTACGTCGTCGGCAGGTGTCATACCCGCGCCTGATCTCTGGCGCCGTTTCGTGTCCTTTGTGTTCAGGTCAGAATAAGGTTCGCCCCGTACAATTTGATTGGACAGTCATCAGCGTTTGGTAGAGGACGTTGGCCAGACTCTTTCTGGCCAGTTCCTCGAGTCTGAAGGCTCTCGCGTAGTTTCGGTTTGGCCGTCAATCTTGATCTCGTACCGCCAGCCGCGCTGGTCGAAATCGATGGCCGTTCCGATAGCAGCACCGGTGGCGATGATGTGACACAGGACAATTTCTGTCAGAACAATGGGGAGAGTTCCACGTGGCAAACCGAGAGAGGTTGGTCGACCATCTGCAAGCGCTGGCAGCCGCGGAGCGGCAGTCAGCCGCCCGCGATCACCTTGCAGAATTGGAGACTCACATGCCCGACGACCCAAGCAAAACCGCGCTGGATAGAAAGCTCATCTCCCTTGAGGAACCGCACGAAGTCCAATGGTGGACCAAGGCCCTTGGACTCACCGAACCGGAGCTTCGACTTGCCGTCAGGAACGCCGGCAGCAACTCGGTGGAAAAAGTGCGTGAGTACCTCGCGCAGAAGAAATAGTTCGGCCGCAAAAGGGGCATCCATGAATCCAGGACCGACACCCGACGAACGGATCGATGCGATTGAAAAATTTCTGGCGCAGCTGGTGCTGCTGCTTGAAGTGGAGCCAGACGTCAACCGGGAGACGATAGGTTCGTGGCTCCAGGTTTGCTCCGCTGCGGCGCGCGCGCACCGGGCGCAGACGCCGCGCCAGCAGGCGGTGTTCAAGCAACTTTGCGAGCGGGTCTTGTCATTGGACGAGGACACGAAACCAGACGCTGCAGCATTGCAAGCCCTGCGCTCCGCGATGCAGAGAATGAACCGACCTTCTCTTGGAGCGTAGTCAGGAAATCGAATTCGCTTGCGGCTGCCTATGGAGTGCGGCCAACAGGGGCAAGGTCACTGACGCGATCCAGCCCTTCTCGCTGTGCACAAGCCTCGCAATTCGAGGCAGCGTGACCTTTTAACGCTTGACGCAATCACCCGCGCGCCATCGGCGCGCGCCGGACGAACTCACCGTGCGAAACTTTGCATCGAAAGCAATTGGTGGAATGCGGACTGGGTGGCCAGAATGCACGAAGCTCGTCACGAACTCATGAACACAAGTGATCTCACGGTAATCGAGCGCGCGCGGACGTCGGTCGAGGACATCATCACGTCAAGATACCTTGGCATCCAGGCGGTGCCCACACTCTCGCCGTCGGACTTTGCGCAACTTACGCCCGCGCAACAGGAAGCCGAGCGTTGGATGGCCGAAGAAAATGAACGCGGCAACCGTATGCGCGTGGGTCTGCACATGTGCCTGAGCGCGGCCATCGTGGCATTGCAGACGGCCGAAAAGCTGATGCATGACTTCCCGGACCTGCCTCCGCAGCTGCGAACTCAAGCCTTGCTCAAATGTTCCGAGGACGCAATGGTCGCGTCAGATGCGGCGCGACACGCGGCAGCAGTTCTTTCCGGCGAAGAGATCCCCGAAACCGAGTCGTTTTTCGAGAGTTCCCAGCTCTGAGCAGACGCAACGCGAACAGCGCACGATTGGAGCGGTTCATGCCCTCGGCGGCATGACTGCTTCAGAAACTCGGAGGCGCATTCCATGACGACCTGCAAGCCCGGCGCTAGGTTGCCCTTGTGACTTCGCAATCAGTGCGTTGTCTTCACCAGTGCCTTCTGGTTTCGCTCGTCCACGTCGATCCAGCATGCAAAGATCGGATGGCCATCGACGATCATCGGCGGCGCTGCACGGTAGGCGCGGATCCCGCCGCGGCGCAACAGCCGCTCGATGCCCAGCGGAGACACGGTAATGATGCGCTGCGCGCCCTGCTCTGCCGCCACGGCGATCGCCTTCTCCAGCAGTTGCGTTGCCACTTCAGAAGAAAACTGACGCATCGCACCGCCGTGAGTGGCGTTGAAGTCGACCGCTGCAAAACGCGATAGCTCCCAGATGCGTGCGTCGCAAGGCGGCGCGGAGCCGCCCATCAATTGCGGAAATACTTCGCCCAGAAGGTACGGGTTGGTCGTCGGCAGCAATCGCGCGGTTCCCACGATGTGACCGTCGTCATCGCGGGCTGCGATATAGAGAGTATCAGCGTGATCGAACTGGTCTTTCTCAAGACCATGTTCTGTCACAAGGTCCCACCCCAATGTCTCGACGAATACTTTATACCTATAGCGCCCGACGTCTTCAAGAACCTGTTGCGCGAGAGAACCAGGGCGGCCTGCCAATATTTCCATTTGCTACTTTCCCGATGATGGTATCGGGGCATTTCAGCGTCGGTATGCCGCGGGCGAAACTATCAGATCTGGTAGGTCAGGATGAATAGCGCTTGCACACGGCATCGAACGCCGGCGCGTTCCAGTCGAAGTTGTCGATGAAGGATGCCAGTACTTCAAGGCTTTCCTCCCAAGGCAGCGGATTGCGCTCGCCGCTGACGACGAGCACGTTGGTGCGCGGAAGTCCCAGGCGTACCACACGCGACGAGGTCGGGCGGGTCTCGAGCTGCCAGTCCCAGCCCAACGTGACGCTCGGTTCCTGCGTGCTGACCCACTCGGTATAGCCACACAGCGTGGTGCTCGCCCCACACGGTGTTGCGGCCTGGTCGACCAGGTCCTCGTCGATCCCTGATATGAGGTGGACCAGGTTGAGGCTGTCGAGATCGTGTTGTCGCAGTCGCAGCAGGCCGTCCATTGAAGTTGCACTCATCGATTGATCCCTATGAAAAGTCGCACAACGCAAGGGTGCGTCGCGCATTGAGTTCGGGACGGAGAGCTTGCGTGCGTCCGCGCATTTGATCAACCCACCACTTGTGACAGGCTCCCCATAGCTGAGGCGAAATGCACGGATCGAACGAATCGCTGCTACGTACCGCGCCAATTTACGATTCCGTAACAGTTGCTGATGGGTTAGATTGATGGACTTGGCAATGCCTCCATCGCGAGCAAATCACGGACTCGCTTCCATGCAACTCACCGCAGCTCTCGTGCGACTTTCTTCCGGCCTTCCATGCAGACATTCAAAGAGAATCTGCTGACCGCGCTTGATCGTGCGGAAAGCGAGGAAGTGGTGTTTGCTGCACTGCTTGCCGAAGCGCAACGACTGGGGTTCGAGCATTGCGCCTATGGCCTGCGACTGGCAGCGCCAATTTCGAATCCGAAAGTCCTGACCCTCAACAACTATCCGTCGGCGTGGCAGTTGCGATACCAGCAAGCTGGCTACATGGCGATCGACCCCAGTGTTCGCCACGGCCACCTCAGCCGGGATCCGTTGGTGTGGGGCGAAAAACTCTTTGCGTCCACCGAGACGTTCTGGTCCGAAGCCAAGGAACACGGCTTGCGCGTCGGCTGGGCGCAGTCGAGTCTCGATGGATTCGGCGTCGGCGGCATGCTTACCTTGTCCCGTTCGAGCGAGGCACTGACGGACACTGAACTGCAGGACAAGGAAATCGAGATGCGATGGCTGGTGCAAGCTGCGCACCTGTCCCTGGCGCGGCTGATGAAGCCCAAGCTTGCAGTCCAGCTCGATGCGCCGTTGACCCCGCGCGAAATCGAAGTTCTCAAATGGAGTGCAGACGGAAAGACGGCTGCGGAGATCGGCGACATCCTGAGCATCTCGGTGCCTACCGTGAACTTCCACATCAAGAATGTGATTCAGAAGATGAAGACGGCCAACAAGACTGCTGCCGTGGTCCAGGCGCTGATGTCCGGGCTGCTCTACTGAGCGCTGCACGGGCACTCCGAGCCCCGGCAAGACTCCGGTCGCCGCCCAGAATTTCATTGCGCAGACATTCACCGGCTGTCGGCGCCATCCCTTTCAAGCAACCTCCGATCTGTGCGAAAAGTCGCATTTCAGCGCCGGTTTGCGGCTGTCTTTGAACCATACCTACCACTATTGTTAGTTACCTTTAGTTTCGGTTTTCCGTCCAATCATGGACATGGAAATCGCAAGTCTTCTTACCAGCGCAGAGATTCGGGTGCATTTGTCGGCAGGCGCATTGATCGCCTGCGAAATGAAGCGCACCTGGGGTAAGTCTGCAGTCTCACGCAAGGCCAGTTTCGAATTCATTGCCGGCGAGCGAGCTATCGCAATGGACGCGCTGGCGACGTGGATCGCCGACGCGCCTGCTCGTCGGACCATCGTCTGGATCGTGGGCACGACCGAGGCGCAATATTTCATGCTCCCTTGGTCTCCTGCCCACCAGGACCGAGTACTTCGTGACGCCTATGCGCGCGAGCGGTTCGAGCAGCTCTACGAGCAGGACGCCTCTCAGGCGCGATTCTGCTTCGCCGAACAATCCGCAGGAAAGGGCCAACTGGTCTCGTGCATCTCCAACGAGCTTCACGCCGAACTGGTTGCGCATGCCGAAAGCGCAGGATGCGAACTCGCAGGCATCAAGCCGTCCATCTCGGCGGTTTGGGATCGCTTTCGGGATGTGCTGGAAACCGAGCAGGGAACGCTTTGCGTGGTCGACGGCGATCGCCAAGCGATTGTTCGGCACAACAAGACGCACATTGAAGACATCGTGGTGAAGGCGCGTGGCGAAATCCCGCCAGCGCCCGCGTCACGTCAGGGCGTCTTTCGCCTTTTCTCGAACGCGGCCACGCGCGAGCCTGCCTCCAAGCCCTATGCAAATCTGAATCTGCCCACCAGGCGCGGCTTCGTTGCAGCACAGGATGCCGCATATTCGTTTGCCCTTTGCGGAGCGCTTTGATCGCGCGGCGATGAGTTGCGGCAATGACTGCACGCTCGCACACAGTGCCGAGCCAATGGCGAACAGCAGGATGGCCCAGAAATAGGCAGCCCGCGCGCCGAACAGGTCGGCCAGCCAACCCGAAGCGGGGGTGAGCATGGGCATCGTCAACGTATAGGCCACGACCTCGGGCACCATCTGCAGCGCAAAGTTGGCAACCCATCATTTGGCGGAGTGCCTCTTGCTCGATGGCCCGGGTTGACTAAGTGCACGGAGGCGTAACTCTGAAGTCCGGTATCGTTCGCCCTTTTTGACGGCACTCGTGCCCATTTTTCAGGATTGAACGGACTTTGACTCTTCACGACTTCGATGTTCTGATCGTTGGCAGCGGCCTTGCAGGTCTCAGTGCCGCAGTACATCTCGCCCGCACGCACCGCGTGGCCGTCCTTACCAAGCGCGCAATGAGCGATGGCGCGAGCCAGTGGGCACAAGGTGGCATTGCCGCAGTGCTGGGCGAAGGCGACACCATCCAGGCGCATGTCGACGACACGTTGATTGCGGGCGCGGGCCTTTGCGACCTCGCGGCCACGCGCTTCGTCGTCGAGCATGCGCCCGAAGCCATCGCCTGGCTGCAAACGCTCGGCGTGCCTTTCTCCGAAGAGAACGGCTTGCTGCACCTCACGCGCGAAGGTGGCCACAGCCAACGCCGCGTGGCGCACGTGACAGACGCCACAGGCGCCGCGGTGCAGCGTTGCCTTATCGACGTGGTCCGGCGCACGCCCAACATCACGGTGTTCGAAGGCCATACGCTCGTCGACCTGATCACGGGCGCCAAGCTCGGGCTCGCCGACACGGGCTGCGTGGGCCTCTACGCGCTGGACGTGGCCGCGGACGAGGTGGTCACGTTCCGCGCACCCCACACCATCCTTGCGACGGGAGGCGCAGGCAAGGTCTATCTCTACACGACGAATCCCGACACGGCCACTGGCGACGGCATCGCTGCCGCCTGGCGCGCGGGTTGCCGCGTGTCGAACATGGAGTTCATCCAGTTCCATCCAACCTGTCTCTATCACCCTTTCGCGAAGTCGTTCCTGATCAGCGAAGCGGTACGGGGAGAAGGCGGGCAACTCAAGCTGCCGGAGTCCGCGGGCGGCATCCGCTTCATGCCCGCGCACGACGAGCGCGCCGAACTCGCGCCGCGCGACGTGGTGGCACGCGCGATCGATTTCGAAATGAAGAAGCACGGCCTCGACTGCGTGTACCTGGACATCTCGCATCAAAGCCCGGCCTTCCTGCAAGAGCATTTCCCGAACATCCTGGCGCGCTGCGCGTCGCTTGGCATCGACATCACGCGCGATCCCATTCCCGTCGTGCCGGCCGCGCACTACACCTGCGGCGGCGTGGTGAGCGACCTGAGCGGGCGCACCGATGTCGAAGGGCTCTACGCCATCGGCGAGACCGCCTGCACCGGCCTGCACGGCGCCAACCGCCTGGCCAGCAACTCGCTCGTCGAGTGCATGGTGTTCGCGCGCGCGGCAGTGGAAGCCATTGCCGCAGCGCCTGCACGTGCACTGGCGGACCTGCCGCCATGGGACCACAGCCGCGTCACCGACGCCGACGAGATCGTGGTCATCTCGCACAACTGGGACGAGTTGCGGCGCTTCATGTGGGACTACGTGGGCATCGTGCGCACCAACAAGCGGCTGGAACGCGCGGCGCACCGCATTGCGCTGCTGTCCAGCGAGATCGACGAGTTCTACGGACAGTTCCGGGTCACGCAAGATCTGCTCGAACTGCGCAACCTCGTGCAGGTGGCCGAACTTATCGTGCGCTCCGCGCAGTCGCGGCACGAAAGCCGTGGCCTGCATTTCAGCCGTGACTACCCCTTGCTGGCCGCAACCGCGGTGCCGACCATTCTGGTGCCAGCCGAAAGCTGAGACCGCCCTCCTCCATGCTTCAATCTCTCGAAGAGAAAGTTCCCAGCCATGCTCCGTACCCTGCTCAAGTCCAAGATCCATCGCGTCGCCGTTACCGATTGCGAACTGCACTACGAGGGCTCCTGTGCCATCGATGAAGACTTGCTCGATGCCGCCAACCTGTCTGAAAACGAACAGGTCCACATCTGGAACATCAACAACGGCGAGCGCTTCGTGACCTACGCGATCCGGGGCGAGCGCGGCACCGGCATCATCTCGGTGAACGGCTCCGCCGCGCGCAAGGCCTCGGTCGGCGACCTGATCATCATTGCCGCCTTCGGCCTCGTACCGGAAGACAAGGTGGCCGCGCACAGGCCGAAACTGGTGTTCGTCGATGGCGCCAATCGCATCAAGGAAGAGCGTGCCCACATTCCGGTGCAGGCCGCGTCCGGCGAACCCGTCGCGGCCTGACGCCATCAACGTCAAGGCACGTTCATGACGACCACTACGACGACCACCGAATCGGCCAGCCCGTACGGCACGTTGCCGCCCGCTTCGCCCCCGTCGTTGCGCAAGCCCTTGAGCCTGCCGCGCCTGGCGGACATGCATGCGCGCGGCGAGAAGATCTCCATGCTCACGGCCTATGACGCGACCTTTGCCGCAATGGCCGATGCCGCCGGCGTTGAATGCCTGCTCGTGGGCGATTCGCTCGGCATGGTGTGCCAGGGGCTGCACAGCACCGTGGGCGTCACGCTCGACACCATGCGCTATCACACGGACAGCGTCTCGCGCGGCCTGCGCCGCGTGCAGGGTACCGCGTGGCTCATCGCCGACCTGCCCTTTGGCAGCTATCAGGAATCGCGCGAACAGGCGCTGCGCAGCGCCACGGTGCTGATGCAGGCCGGCGCCCACATGGTCAAGCTGGAAGGCGGTGGCTGGACCGCCGAAACGGTCCGCTTCCTGGTGGAGCGCGGCATTCCGGTTTGTGCCCATCTCGGGCTCACCCCGCAAACTGTCCATGCGCTCGGCGGCTATCGCGTACAGGGCAGGGACAGCGAAGCGGCGGCAGTATTGCGCCGGCACGCGCTGGATTTGCAAGACGCCGGCGCGGCAATGCTCGTGCTGGAAATGGTGCCTGCGGCGCTCGCCGCTTCGCTCACGCGGGAGCTGACGCATTGCGCCACCATCGGCATCGGCGCCGGACAGGCAACGGCCGGACAGGTCCTGGTGATGCACGACATGCTGGGCATCAACCTCGGCAAGATGCCGAAGTTCGTTCGCAACTTCATGGCCGAAGGCGGTGGAATCGCCGAGGCGCTGCACGCCTACGTACGTGCCGTGAAGGACGGCAGCTTCCCCGACGACCGGCTGCACGCCTGGTGAGCCGCCGGCTCGCTCCATCCATCAATAGCACGCACATGCACATCGCCCGCACCATCGACGAACTGCGCGAACACCTCGCCGCGTACCGACGACCCGCCTTCGTCCCGACCATGGGCAACCTGCACGACGGCCACCTGGACCTGGTGCGCCAGGCCAAGCCACTGGGCGACGTCACGGTTGCCAGCATTTTCGTCAATCGCCTGCAATTCCTGCCGCACGAAGACTTCGACACCTATCCGCGCACCTGGGACAGCGACTGCGAAAAACTGCGCGCGGCCGGTTGCAACGTGCTGTTCGCGCCCCACGAGCGCGCGCTCTATCCCGAGGCGCAGACCTGCAAGGTGCATCCCGACCCGGCCCTGGCCGACATCCTCGAAGGCCATTTCCGGCCCGGCTTCTTCGTCGGCGTGTGCACCGTGGTCATGAAGCTTTTCTCTTGCGTACAGCCGCGCGTTGCCATGTTCGGCAAGAAGGACTACCAGCAACTCATGATGATCCGGCACATGGTGCGGCAGTTCGCGCTGCCCATCGAGATCGTGGCTGTGGACACGCGACGCGCCGCTGACGGCCTGGCGTTGTCTTCTCGAAACGGCTACCTGAGCGAGGCCGAGCGCGCGGAGGCGGTGCAGCTCTCGAAGGCGCTGCGCGCCATGGCCGAGGCCGTGCGATCTGGTGAGCGCGATTTCGCGGCCATCGAGGCGCGCGCCACGGATGCATTGCGCCAGCGCGGCTGGCAGCCCGACTACCTGGTCCTGCGTCGCCGGGCCGACCTGCGAGCGCCCGCGCCAGGCGAGCCGCTGGTTGCGCTGGCCGCAGCGCGCCTGGGCGGCACGCGCCTCATCGACAACCTCGAGATCGACTCGATGGCCTGAACGCCCCGCCCGGCGCTCAAATGTGCAGCGCCGCCAGCAAGCCGACCAGCAGGCCGGCAGCCGCGACGCCGAACATTCCCCGTTCGAGCCATTTCTTCCGGGTCAGCAGTGCGATCGCCGCGAGCGCGATCGACACCTGCAGCACCGTGGTGGCCTGGGCCCAGCGGTGGTGCTGGTGCATCTGTGCATCGGACTTGCGGTCCCAGTCCTCGGCCTCGCTTTCCAGCTTCTGCGCGATGCCCTGGATATCTGCCTTCTCCCGCTCATAGCGGGCCGCCTTTTCCTGCCAGGCCTGCCTGCGATCGTCGGTCGACGTGTCGCGTGCGAATTCGGCGAGCGACTGCTTTGTGCTCTTGGCCTGGTAGTAATTCCATTGGTTGGAGGCTTCCGTCTTCTTGATGGCGGCGTTGTTCTTGTAGAGGCCGGCGTTGGCCTGGGTGGCGCCGCCCATGTACGCAAAGATCGCCCCCACGGTAGCGATGATCGCGGTGCACACCGCGATCTTGCTCGTCATGCTGGCATGGCCGGGTTTGCCTTCTGCCTCGGAACCGTGATGACCACCCGACGCGGCGTGCTCCAACTCATGATCGTGCGGGCCGTGCACGTGAAAACCGTGACCTGACATGAATACCCTAACTTCTTTTGACGTGGGAAATTTCCCGGCGCGGAGTATGGCAGCCCGACGCCCGCAGGCGCCCGTGGCAAAAACGGATGGGCACGCGACGACCCGGCCATGTCTTAACAGTTTTCCACCACGCTACCGCATGACCCGCGAGGCATGAACCCAGGACGAGCACCGCGAAGTCTGTTCGTGGGCACCCGCGGAACCGGCTTTGCCGGGCCGCTGGGTGCGCCCCCTTCGAGGGGGAGGCGCCGAAGGCGCATCGGGGGTGTTTGATGTTATTACCACGCTACCGCATGACCCGCGACGTATGAACCCAGGACGAGCACCGCGAAGTCTGTTCGTGGGCACCCGCGGAACCGGCTTTGCCGGGCCGCTGGGTGCGCCCCCTTGAGGGGGAGGCGCCGCAGGCGCATCGGGGGTGTTCATTTCACACCGCACCGATGCCCGCGACGAGGCTGCCCGCCGGAAGGCCGTTCTTGAGCCCCGCCGTGAATGCCAGCATGCGGTCGATCGGTACGCGCGCGCGCAGCCCCAGAGCCGGATCGACGTGGACTTCGCCAGCGCCCGTATCCAGCACGCGCGCCACGTCCGCCAGGCCGTTCATCGCCATCCAGGGGCAGTGCGCGCAGCTCTTGCAGGTGGCGCCGTTGCCGGAGGTTGGCGCTTCGATGAAGGTCTTGCCCGGGTTCAGCTTGCGCAGCTTGTGCAGCATGCCGGTGTCGGTCGCGACGATGAACTCCGTTGCGTCCATCTGCTTCGCGGCGCTCAGGATCGCCGAGGTCGAGCCGACCGCATCGGCCAGCGCAATCACGTCGGCCGGCGATTCTGGATGCACGAGCACGCGGGCTGCTGGATGGTCTTTCATGAGCAGCTCGAGTTCGAGCGCCTTGAATTCGTCATGCACGATGCACGCGCCCTGCCAGCTCACCATGTCAGCGCCGGTCTGGCGGCGGATGTAGTCGCCAAGGTGGCGGTCGGGCGCCCACAGGATCTTCCGACCCTGCGCGTGCAGCGCCCGCACGACATCCAGCGCGCAGCTCGACGTGACGAGCCAGTCGGCCCGCGCCTTGACGGCGGCGCTGGTGTTGGCGTACACGACAACCGTTCGATCGGGATGCTGGTCGCAGAACGCACTGAAGGCATCGGCGGGACAGCCAAGGTCCAGCGAGCAGTTCGCGTCCAGGTCGGGCATCAGCACGCGCTTCTCGGGCGACAGGATCTTCGCAGTCTCGCCCATGAAGCGCACGCCGGAGACCACCAGCGTCTGTGCCGCATGGTCGCGGCCGAAGCGCGCCATCTCGAGCGAGTCGCTCACCAGGCCGCCGGTTTCCTCGGCAAGGTCCTGCAGGTCGGGATGCACGTAAAAGTGCGACACCATCACCGCGTTGCGCTCGCGCAGCAGGCGACGGATGCGATCCTTCAATGCATTTCGCTCGACCAGGGTGGGCTCGGGCGGCACACGGGCCCAGGCGTGCCGCGTGTCGCAGGCGCCCCCGGCACCGCCATCCAGCGCAAGCGGTTGTTCGTAGTCGACATCGATGACTGCGCTATCCATCGTTCAATCCTCGCGAAAGCGCATCGAAAAATCGATCGCCTTGACGTCCTTGGTGAGCGCACCGACCGAGATTCGATCGACGCCGGTCTCGGCCAGGGAACGGATGCTGTCGAGCGTGACCCCGCCGGAGATCTCCAGCACCGCACGCGCATCGCCGGCCGCCTCGTTGCGGCGCACGGCTTCATTCAGGGTGGGCAGGTCCATGTTGTCCAGCAACACCATGCGCGCGCCGTTGGCAAGCGCCTCGTCGAGCTGGGCAAGGGTCTCGACCTCGATCTCGACGAACTTTGCCTGTGCCGCGACTTGCGCCGCGGCCTGCAGCGCCGCACTCACGCCCCCTGCAGCCGCGATATGGTTTTCCTTGATGAGGATGGCGTCGTACAGGCCGATTCGATGGTTCGTGCCGCCACCGGTACGCACGGCGTATTTCTGCGCGAGACGCAAGCCGGGAAGCGTCTTGCGTGTGTCGACGATCTGGGCTCGCGTGCCGCGCACCGCGTCGACGTATGTGGCGGTGCGCGTCGCCACGGCGCTGAGCAATTGCAGGAAATTGAGCGCGGTGCGTTCGGCACTGAGCAAGCTGCGCGCATCGCCGGTGAGTTCCAGCACGGTCTGATCCGCACTGCAATGCGCGCCTTCCGCGGCGTGCCACGTCACGCGCGCCTCGGGGTCGAGTTGGCGCACAACGGCTTCGACCCATGGAGCCCCGCAAAGCACCGCGGATTCGCGTGTCCGCACATGGGCAGTTGCCCGGCGCCGGGGGGCCACCAATCCGGCTGTCAGATCGCCATTGCCGACATCTTCGAGGAGTGCCCGCTGCGCGTCCGAGCGCGAAAGTTCGGCCACGCTGGCCTCGGAAAAATCAAAAGAACAGGTCATGTGTTTTGAGAGTTGCAAGAATCCGCGCCGAGGTCGCGGTGGGCCCCATTCTCGCGGCTCGCGAATGTGCCGGTGCCGTTGGTTTCGTTGACGCCCTGCCCTATGCCCGGGCTTTCACCCGTCAGGCAGGCGGCGCAGGCGGATGGTCTCCCGGCTTGTCGAATTCAATCTCCGCCGCCTGCAGTACGGGAACCAGCGTCAGAAGCCTGCGCGTCAACCAATAAAGGCGGGAGGCATCGATCGGATTCGGCAACCTCAGGGTGTCGATCAACCGTTGCGGAAGCTGCCCCAGGGAAAGTGCGACCAGCGGCTCGATGACCGATGCCAGTTCCTCACGTACATGCTCGTCCACCAGATCGCGCTCATCCAGGCTGCGCCAGATGGTCTGGACGGCACGCTCACACAACTCGGCATCGGACAACGGCGCCATGGCGTCAGGCGGGCTGAACGAACCCGGCGGCATCGGCGGCACGCCGCGCGTTCCTGTGTGGACGGGGCTTCTTGGTGAAGGCATGGTTTCCTCCTTCGTGGCAACCACGATACGCCGCGAGGCAGTGAACGGCAAATCCGTGTGGAAGCGCGGCCACAATGCCCCCGTGGAACTGAACCAACTGAGATCATTCTTGTCCGTGGCCCGCACCGGGCAACTGGTGCGCGCGTCCGAACAATTGCACCTGACGCAATCGGCCCTGTCGAAGCAGATCAAGAGCTTCGAGGAGGAACTGGGCGTGCTGCTGTTCGCTCGGACGCCCGCCGGAATGGTGCTGACGGGAGCCGGCAGGCGCTTGCTCCCGCTGGCCGTGAAGACGGTCGAGTCGGCACAGGAAATCGCCTCGATGGCCACCTCGATGCGTGGCACGGTGTCCGGCGCGTTGAAGCTCGGCACGATCATCGATCCGGAGTCGATTCGCCTGGGGCCCCTGCTCGCGACGCTCCTGGAGCTCTACCCGCATGTGGACGTGTCGCTGCTGCACGGAATCTCGGGCGGCGTGGTGCAGATGCTCAGGGAAAAGCAGGTCGACACATGCTTTTATCTCGGCACGCTGAAGGATCCGGAGATCGCCGTCCGCCAACTGGCGCTGGAGCACTATGTTGTGGTCGGACCTGCGGCCTGGGAGGCGCAATTGCGCAACGCGGACTGGGAGGACCTGGCGGCAATGCCCTGGCTGGCCGCGCCGCCCGGAAGCTCGCAGCACGGGCTGGTCGACCAGATGTTCGCCGAGCGGGGCCTTGCCTGTCACACCGTTGTCGAGGCGGATCAGGAGGCCTCCATGATCGAACTGGTTCAAACCGGGGTGGCGCTGGGC
The DNA here is from genome assembly GCF_037889915.1 of Variovorax humicola. Taxonomy (NCBI): domain Bacteria; kingdom Pseudomonadati; phylum Pseudomonadota; class Betaproteobacteria; order Burkholderiales; family Comamonadaceae; genus Variovorax; species Variovorax humicola. Next base: position 25,300 of record NZ_JBBKZV010000018.1, read on the forward strand.
CTCATGCGCGAACGCATCGCCGCGCCTGCGCTTCGCAATGGCCAGGCGGTGGTCTGGCCCGGGGTTCGAATGCCTTGCCCGTTGTCGTTGCTGTACCTGCGCTCGAACGAAGACTCCCTCACGCTGCAGGCGCTGTTGGCGGCTGCCCAGGTCGTGTGGCCTGCGGACGCTGATTCATTGGCCTGATCCCGACGGGCCGCTTCCCGCCTTCCGCCGCGTGTTCGGTGTAGTCCAGTGCACTAAGGGTTTATACCTAGGCCTGCGCATTCCTGGTCTCGCAAGTCCTTGTCGCCAAAGGCTATTCCGGCCAGGAGTGCGGAGCTTGCCGCGATGTCACTCGTCTTTCTCGTCGTCCATTCCTAGACTGCCTGCACAAACCGATCCACGGTCCATCGATTGCAGGAGACATCCACTTGACCACTCAACCCCCGCCCGACAGGCGACCGTTGCTGCGCAGCATGTTCGACGCCGCCGTTGCCGCGGCCCAGCCTGCGCTCTGCCTTGCGCGCCATCTGCCGCCACCCCCGAAGGGCCGAACGATCGTGATCGGCGCAGGCAAGGCGTCGGCCGCCATGGCGCGCGCCCTCGAAGACAACTGGGACGGCCCGCTCGAAGGCCTGGTCGTCACCCGCTACGGCTATGCCGTGCCTTGCGAACGCATCGAGATCGTCGAAGCCGCGCATCCCGTCCCCGACAAAGCCGGCTTGCGGGCCACCGAGCGCATCCGCCAGCTGGTGAGCGGACTCAGCGCCGACGACCTGGTGATCGCACTCATCTCGGGCGGTGGTTCGTCCTTGCTGGTCGCACCGGGCCCGGGACTCACCCTCGCTGACAAGCAGGCCGTCAACGCCGCCTTGCTCGAATGCGGCGCCAGCATTTCCGAGATGAATTGCGTTCGCCGCCACCTGTCCGCGACCAAGGGGGGCCGGCTCGCGGCGGCCTGCCATCCGGCACGTGTGCTGACGCTGCTGATCTCCGATGTGCCGGGCGACTCGCCGATGGACATCGCCTCCGGACCCACCGTGGCCGATCCCACGACCTGCGCCGACGCGCTGGCGATCATCGAGCGCTACCGCATCGACGTGTCGCCCGCCGTGCTTGCGTTGCTTCGGAGCCCCGAAGCCGAAAGCATCAAGCCCGGCGATCCGCGGCTCGCGGGCAGCACGACGCGGATCATCACCGCGCCGCAGATTGCGCTCGAAGCCGCCGCCGACGTGGCGCGCGCCGCCGGCTACACGCCCTACATCCTGGGTGACAGCCTGGAGGGCGAGGCCCGTGATCTGGGCAAGGCTTTCGCCGGCATCGCGCGCCAGGTCGCCTTGCGCGGCCAGCCGTTCGAGACACCTTGCGTGCTGCTGTCAGGCGGCGAGACGACGGTGACGATCGAGGGCAATGGCCGCGGCGGCCGCAACGTCGAGTTCCTGCTGGCGCTGGGTGTCGCCCTGGACGGGCTCCCCGGCGTGCATGCGATTGCCGGCGACACCGATGGCGTCGACGGAATCGAGGAGATCGCCGGCGCCTGCCTCGCCCCCGACACCCTGGCGCGCGCGTGGGCGCTCGGGATCCATCCGCGCAAGAGCCTGGACAACAACGACGGCCACGGATTCTTCCAGGCCCTGGGCGACTCGGTCGTGACCGGCCCCACCCTCACCAACGTCAACGACTTCCGCGCCATCGTCATCGACGACGCACCCACCATTGGAACCCTATGACCACGCAACGTAACTGCAATGCCAAGATCGTCGCCACGCTCGGTCCGGCCAGCGCCGACCGCGCCACCATCGAAGCGCTTGTGCGCGCCGGTGCCGACGTGTTTCGGCTCAACTTCAGCCACGGCACCCACGCCGACCACAAGCAGCGGCTCGACCTGATCCGGTCGATCGAAGCCGACATCGGCCGCCCGATCGGCGTGCTGCTCGACCTGCAAGGTCCGAAGCTGCGCGTGGGCACGTTTGCGAACGGCCCGGTGAAGCTGGTCGAAGGGGCGCCGTTCCGCCTGGACCTCGACAGCGACAAGCCGGGCGACGCGACCCGCGCCCCGCTGCCGCATCCCGAGATCTTCGCCGCCCTCAAGCCGGGCGCGGAGCTTCTGCTCGACGACGGCCGCCTTCGGCTCAAGGTCGAGAAGTCGGGCAAGGACTTTGCCGATACGACGGTCGTCAACGGCGGCATGCTGTCGGACCGCAAGGGCGTGAACGTGCCGGGCGTCGTACTGCCGCTGTCGGCCATCACGAAGAAGGACCGCGCCGACCTGGACTTCGGCCTGACGCTGGGCATCGACTGGATTGCGCTGTCGTTCGTGCAGCGCCCGGAAGACATCGTCGAGGTCAAGGCGATCGTGCAGGGCCGCGCGGGCATCGTCGCCAAGCTCGAGAAGCCTGCCGCGATCGAGGCGCTGGATGCCATCCTGGCCGAGACCGATGCGGTGATGGTGGCGCGCGGCGACCTGGGCGTGGAAATGCCCGCCGAGCAGGTGCCCGCCATCCAGAAGCGCATCGTGCGCGAGTGCCGGCGCCTGGGCAAACCGGTGATCGTTGCAACGCAGATGCTCGAATCGATGGTTGGCGCGCCGGTGCCGACGCGCGCCGAAGCGTCGGACGTGGCGACCGCGATCTACGACGGCGCCGACGCGGTGATGCTGTCGGCCGAGTCGGCATCGGGCAAGTTTCCGGTGGAGGCTGTCGCGATGATGAATCGCATCATCGAGCGGACCGAGGCCGACCCGCAGTACCGCGAAGCCATCGAGTCGTCGCATACACGGCCATCGGCCAACACCGCCGACGCGGTCAGTTGGGCTGCACGTTCGGTGGCGGGACTGCTCGACGTCGCGGCGATGGTCGCCTACACGAGTTCGGGGTCTTCGGCGCTGCGCATGGCGCGCGAACGGCCGCGTGCCGCGATCATCGGCATGACGCCGCGCCGCGCGACGGCACGGCGGCTCGCGCTGGTCTGGGGCGTCAACCCGGTGTTGTGCCACGACGTGATGAACGTCACCGAGATGACCGAGGTCGCCGTGGCGACCGCATCGAAGGGCGGCTTCGCGCAAGCGGGCCAGACCGTGGTGATCGCTGCCGGTATGCCATTCGGCGCACCGGGCACGACCAACCTCCTGCGGATCGCGCAGGTCGATTGACCGACGCGCCGTAGTCAGCGGCTCCGCGCCGTCGCTGGGCTCGCCTCGGCGCGCCGGGCGCGGCTCGACGACCGGGAAGCCGAGCGAGAAAGTCTCCGGCATGCCCAGCAACTCGCCCACCTTCTCCCGCTTCCCGGCGACGGCGATCTGTCCGCTCTCGATCGCTGCCGGGACGGACGTCTTCTGCGGCGAGGGCCGGGCCGCCAATCGTGATGCAGTCGGCGGCCAGCGCGATATGGCGGCAGATCGAATCGCCCGTGTCCAGATCACCGATCACGAACCCTCCGCCATGGCACCACAGGAAGGCGGGCCTGAGCCGTTGCGACTGGCTTGGCACGAAGATCCGCAGCGCAATCGGCCCACCGGGTCCGTCGATGTCTTTCTCGACCACCCGCATGACGGAAGGCCTGCGACCCATGGCCAGTGCAACCATCCGCCACGCCTCGGCGAGCTGGGGAATTCCCGATCGCAACCGCCGCAAGCCAGCGCGAAGGAACGGTGTGCCGACTACCCGTAGCGGGTAGTGTCACGCGACGCCCTGCGCCCGACCATTGAGGCCGTACGCAAGCATCGCCCGGCTGGAGACATCGGCACGAAGACGTGGTTGCGTTCCTCCAAGGAAAAATCCACATGAAAACCAGACAACTCCTCGACCCACTCGCGATGTGGCGCGAGGCCATCAACCGTCTCGAAGGCGGTGTCAACAACGTCGCCACGCGCAACATGCAGACGGAACCGTTCGCCCAGGCGCTGGCGCTCGTCCTGCGCGCCTCGCTCGGCACGCACCATCTGATCGACAAGAACCTGGCCCGGTTTTACGAGCGCCTCGGCCTGCCGAGCCGAAGCGAGGTCGAGGCCATCGCCGCCGCGATGCGCCGCATCGAGGACAAGCTCGACATGCTGCTGCCGCCGCCCGTACCGACGCATCGGCCCGCGCGTACCAAGCGGGCGCCGGAGGTTGCGCCTGCGTTGGCGATCGGCAGTGCGCCTGCCGAGGCGAACGCAGTTCCCGGCGGCGTCCGTGCGGAGGCTCCTGCTCCCGTTGCAGTGGCCAGCCCTGCCCGCCCGCCAAAGCGCAAGGGGTGAGACATGAACGCACCCGTCAAGACCGAAGACGTTTCGCTCGCGAAACGCCTGCGCACCGAAGTCGACCGCGCCATCCAGCGCAGCTTCAAGGGCCTCGAATACCTCGGCTCGCCGGCGCCGGCCGTCGGCACCACGCCACGCAGCCTGCTGCACCGCCGCGGCACGCTGGGCCTCTACCACTACCACCCGCAAAGCGCCGAGGTCTACCGCGTGCCGCTGCTGCTGGTGATGGCCACGACCAACAAGAGCTACATCTTCGACCTGGCGCCGGGCCAGAGCCTGATCGAGTTCCTGCTCAAGCGCGGCTACGACGTCTACGTGATGGACTGGGACGCGCCCACCCTGGACGAGAAGCGCCTGAAGTTCGAGGACTACACGCTCGACTTCATCCCGGACTGCATCCGCCGCGTGCAGGCGCACTCGGGCGAACCGGATGTGACGGTGGTGGGCTATTGCATGGGCGGCGTGCTGTCGACCATCTACGCGGCGCTGCACCCTGAAGGGCCGCTGAAGAACCTGGTGTGCTTCACCACGCCGATCGACTGGAAGAAGATGACCCTGTTCCAGGCGATGGCCGACCAGCGCCACTTCGACGTCGACCGCCTGGTCGACACGCTGGGCAACGTGCCTTCGCAAGTGGTGATGGGCGCCTTCGAGTCGCAGCGGCCGGCGGGGCGCATGGCCGCGCAAATCCGGCTGTGGGACAACATGTGGAACGACCAGTACGTCAAGGGCTACCGCATGATGGACCGCTTCGGCGCGGAGACGCTGCCGCTCGCGGGCGAGTACCTGCGCCAGACCGTCAAGGAACTGGTCTGGAAGAACCGGCTGTACGACAACACGCTGCGCGTCGGCGGCCGCACCGTCGACATCCACGACATCACCGTGCCGCTGCTGCACGTGACCGCGCAGTACGACCACCTCGTGCCGCCCGAGTGCGCCGCGCCGCTGGTGGCGCAGGCCGGCTCGCAGGACAAGGAAGAAATCATGCTGCCGGGCGGCCACGTCAGCCTGGTGGCCGGCCCCAATGCCGTCAAGCGCATGTGGCCCGCACTCGATCAATGGCTTGCAAAGAGGTCCACATGAACAACACCGACACCAACCACATCCGCGCCTATCCGCGCAAGCACCAGCTCGGCAACGCGACCGTCGACGTCGAACTGCTGGCGCCCACCGAAGGCGCCGCCGTCGCCGCCTTCGTGCAGAAGCTGCCCACGCACGACCTGCTCTTCGTGCGGCGCGACGTGAGCCATCCGAAGGTGGTCACGGCCTGGCTCGATTCGATCGCGCAAGGCAGCATCACCAGCCTCGCCGCGCGCTGCGATGGCGAACTCGTCGGCTGCACGGCCATCGTCACGGACCCGCGCTCCTGGTCGCGTCACGTCGCCGAACTGCGCGTCATGATTTCTCCCGCATGGCGTGGACGCGGGCTCGGACGCCTGCTGATCCAGGAGTGCTTCGCGCTCGCGCTGGGCCTGGGCCTCGAGAAGCTCTACGTCCAGATGACGGTCGACCAGCGCTCAGCCATCGCGGTGTTCGAAGAGCTCGGCTTCCGCGCCGAGGCGGTGCTGCGCGACCACGTGAAGGATCGCGACGGCACCTCCTACGACCTCGCCATCCTGAGCCATCACGTAGCCGAAGTGCAGGCGCGCCACGAGGTCTACGGCGTGGCGGATGCGCTGAAGAGCTGACCCCCACGCGATGCCGGTTCGGCCTGGGCTGCGTTGCGCAGGAGCGCCTTGCCGATGCCGATCTGGTGGACCTGGCTGGTGCCCTTGTGGATGCGAAAGGCCCGCACGTCGCGATAGAAGCGCTCGAGCCCCCCCAAAACGGGCGATGTCGAGCAGGCGCTTCGGGGGTGGTTCAGCGGATCAGCTTCAGCCCCGGCGGCAAGGCTTCACCGAACACGCCGCGTTCGCCGGCCTCGTCCAGCGCCACCACCTCGTGCACACGGTCGGTCCACGCCGGCGGCGCCCGATGGGTCTTCAGCCGGGCGATGACGCGATCGCGCACTTCGATCGGCAGGTCCCGCGCGCGATCGCCGCTCAGGCGCGCCAGGTTCGCGGCAGCGGCGGCCGCGCCGTCCACCCGTTTCCAATCCAGTGCGAGCAGCGCGTCCAGCCAGGTGATTGCGGTGGCGACCGGCACGACGCCATGCGCGCTGCCGTAGAGTGGCGCGCGCGCCCCGATGCGGCCGATGGCCCAGAGCGTCCAGGTGTCGCGCGGCTGCGGATCGCCGGCCGTGGCGGTCGGTCGCTGCAGGCGCTCGACCAGCCAATCGCCGATCTCCACCTTGTGCTCGACCGGGATGCGTTCGAGCGAAGCGCCCATGCGCACCATGTCATCCCACCCGCCCTGCACAAGCCGCGGCGGACGTTCTTCGAGACCCGCCTCCTCCCCCCGCAGGTTGATCGCGAAATCCTGCAGCAGCCGTTGTTGGGCCGCCTCGTCCAGACCGCCGGCCACGCGGCGCCACAGCGTCCACCATTCCGTATTGACCTGGCGCTCGCGCCCGTGCTGCACGCCGTGTTCGAACAGCGGCCACAACTGTTCGATGCGCCAGTCGTCGAGCGCGGCACCGAAGCCCGGCCGCAGGCACCAGCCGGCCAGGCTCAGCCACAGGCGCTCGTGGTCGGCCGAGCGATGACGGCCGCGCGCACGCTGCATCAGCGCGTCGAACAGCGGACGCAACAGCGCCGTCGGCCATCGCTCGCGGCTGCCGAGCAGTCCTTCGAGCTGCGTGCGCAACTGCTTGACGGCCTTGGGCCCGACCGCGCGGTCGCGCGCGCCGAAGACCCGCTCGACGCATTCAACTGCTTCGTCGAAGCGCGGATGCGGCCCCGCGTCAGCGGATGCGGGCGCCGCGTGATCGTCGCGCAACCGGAACTCGAGCTTCCAGCGCTGCGTCGGATCGTCCGCGGAGATGCAATGCATTTCGAGCGTGCCGACCTCCGTCAGCATGGCTGCCAGCTGCACAGGGATGTCGTGTCGCGCGGCGACGCCACCGGCCCGGACCACCGTGGCCAATGGCGGCAGCGGCTGCACTTCGAACTTGTCGAAGTCGACCAGGTCGCCTGCCAGCGGTGCGGGCTGGCCGGCCCCGCCACCGCCTGTCGTCGACACAAGGCGGAAGCGCACCGGTTCACCGACGCGCAGCTCGAAGCTTCGGCCTTCGAGGCGAACCTCGCGGCCTTCTTCGCTGCCGTGCGGCAATACGCAGATGCCTCGCGCCTCGCCGTCGTCGAGCGGGAGGAAGTAGCTGCGTGCGGAGCCGCCGCCGATCTTCGGCGCCAGGCCGCGCCGTGCCAGCGCATAGGCCACCGCGCCGCGCGCGACCGCGACGTCCGGGTCGGCGTAATGCAATGCCCGCAGCGGCGCGCCACGCCACGCGGCGAGCGTCGCGTGCAGGCGCGCGGCAATGGCCTCGGCGCGGAACACGCCGCCGTTGAGCAGCAGCGCGTCTGGCCAGCCTGCCGCCGCATGCTGTTGCAGAAAGCCCGAGATGTGGCGCGTCACCGCCGGGTCGCTGGCATAGGGCAGGCCGAACGCGACCAGTCCGCTGGCGCGCTCGCGGCGCGGCAGTTCGCCAGCCGGCACTTGCGGGAAGAAGCCATCGAGCACGAGGCGCCGGACCTCGTCGCGGTCGAGCTTCACCGAGCGCGCGCCGCCGATCAGGCGGGAACCCGTGCCAAGCAGCGTGACCTGCGCGCTGTCCGGCGCGTCGGCGGCAAGGAGCCGTTCCTTGGCGACGCGGCAACGTTCGACCAGTTGGGCGAACTGGCCGGCCGGCAGGCGCGCGGCGCCCTCGCCCGCCGCTGCGTGCAGCCGGGTTTCGGCCAGGTGCGCGAGCGCCAGGTCCATGTTGTCGCCGCCGAGCATCAGGTGCCGGCCGACTGCAATGCGTTCGAAGCGAGGCTCGGCGCCTTCCTGGTCGATGCGCACCAGGCTCAGGTCGGTGGTGCCGCCGCCGACATCGCACACCAGCACCAGCCGGGCGCTCGCCAGTTCCTTCGCGAGCGAGCGGCGATGCCGGAAAAGCCAGTCGTACAGCGCAGCCTGCGGCTCTTCGAGCAGGCGCAACCTTGGCAGGCCCGCGTCCGTGGCCGCGGCCAACGTCAGCGAGCGCGCCGCATCGTCGAACGAGGCCGGCACCGTCAGAACGAGTTCTTGGTGCTCGAGCAGGGCTTGCGGAAAACGGTGGTTCCAGGCCGCGCGCAAGTGCGCAAGGTAGCTCGCGCTGGCCTCCACCGGCGAGATTTTCGGCACCTCGGCCGCCGCGCCCCAGGGCAGGATGGGCGCCATCCGGTCGACCGCCGCATGCGACAGCCAGCTTTTGGCGCTGGTCACGATCCTGCCCGGCACCTGGGCACCGAGCCGACGCGCCAGGCTGCCGATCACCGCTGCATCGCCACTGCCGGCCGACTTCCATGGCAGCGCCAGGTCACCCGGCGCAAGTTCGCCGGGCGCCGGGTGGTAGCGCATCGACGGCAGTAGTGGGCGGGCCTCCACCTCGCCGGGCGCGACCAGTTGCTCGATTTGGAACAACCGAATCGCGTCCTCCGCCACGTGGCCTCGCGCCGGCGCATAGGCGACGACGGTGTGCGTCGTGCCCAGGTCGATGCCGACTGTCCAGGTCGGGGCCGTCATCGGGGCTCTACGCTGGCGCTCGCCGCCGGCCCGGGTCCGTCAAGCTTCCTGAAGGCGCTCGCCACGCACATCGAATTCGATCTTCCAGCGTTCGCTGCCGCTGCGCGGTACCGCTTCGAGTTCCAGCGTGCCGGCTTCCGTGACACGGGCTTGCAGCCGCACCGGCACCACCTCGCCGGGGTTGCGGCCTTCGGGCGGCAACGTCGCGGAGATCGGTGCGAGTTCCTGCAATTCGCTGGTCGCCCAGGTGTCGAGCAGCGTGCCGACGCCATCCTGGCGCCGCACCGACGAGGCGAAGAAGCGAAAGTGCACCGGCTCGCCGACCACAAGCCCGAGTTCGAGCGCCGGCAACTCGGCTTCGGTGCCCTCCTCCATGCCGAACGGCGCGACGCAGAGCGCCTCGACCGGCGGCTCTATGCCGGGCACGGCGGGCATCGACGATTCGACGCCGACGTAATACGCGAATGCGGTGCCGCCGCGGATACGCACGCCGCGACCGTGCCGCACGTAGCCGTAGTACGCGGCGCCGCGGGCCACGGCCAGGTCGAGGTCGGCCCCGTCCAGCAACCGTGCGGGCGCGGCGCCCTCGGCGGCGAGCCATTCGTCGACGGTCGCCAGCATGCGATCTGCCAGCAGCGACGACTTGAAGACGCCACCGTTGAACAGCACGGCGGTCGGGTGCAGGAAGCTGGCGCCTTCTGCAACGTTGCCGTCACCGAAGCCTTCCAGCTCGGCCAATGCGCCGAGCTGCCGGCCGAGGAACGCCGCCAGATGGCGCGACACGGCGGCATCCTGTGCATACGGCAAGCCGAGTTGCGCCAGGCCCGCGCGCACGCGGCTCACCGGCCGCGCCGAGGCTTCGACCTGCGGAAAGAAACCGTCGACGATCGTCGCGCCCACTTCGTCGGCCGTCAGTTCGGTGCGGATCGAGCCACCGATGAGCTTGCTGCCGCGGCTGGGCACGACGATGGGTTGGGCCGTGGAGTCGGCCGGCGCACCAGCGTTGCCGAGCAGCTTTTCCTTGGCACTGCGGCAGGCATAGGTCAGCGCGCGCATTTGCCACGCGTCCAGCGTGGTGCCCGCGGACGCCAGCTTGCGGGCGACGACGTGCGCAAGCGCCAGGTCCATGTTGTCGCCGCCCAGCAGGATGTGCTCGCCGACTGCGACGCGGCGCAGTTCGAGATTGCCGTCGCGTTCGAGCACGGCGATCAGAGAGAAGTCGCTGGTACCGCCCCCGACGTCGATGACCAGGATGACGTCGCCCGGCCGCACCTGCTTGCGCCAGGCGCCGCCGCTTGCCTCGATCCAGCTGTACAGCGCCGATTGCGGCTCTTCGAGCAGCGTCAATGAATTGCAGCCGGCGGTCCTGGCGGCTTCGACCGTCAGCTCGCGGGCGGCGGGGTCGAACGACGCCGGTATCGTCACCGTCACGTCCTGCTCGGCGAACGGCGCATCCGGGTGCGCGTGGTCCCAGGCGTTGCGGACGTGTTCCAGGTAGTGCGTCGAGGCATCCAGGGGCGACACCCGGGCGACGTCCGCGGGTGCGTCGTGCGGCAGGATGGCGGCCCGGCGGTCGACGCCGGGGTGGCAAAGCCAACTCTTGGCGCTCGAGACCAGGCGGATCGGTGTCGTTGCACCGCGGTTGCGCGCCAGTTCGCCGACCGCATGCGGGCCTTCCGCCGCCCAGGGCAGCGCCAAGTCGCCAGCCGCCATCTCGTCCGCGTGCGGCAGGTACAGGAACGACGGCAGCAACGGCATCGACTCGACTGCGCCGGGCGCGGTCAGTTGCGGGATCGGCAGCGTGCCGTGAGCGGTGGCGTCACCGTCGCTGCCGGCGATGTCGACCCAGGCCAGTGCACTGTGCGTGGTGCCGAGGTCGATGCCGATGGCAAAGCGAGGTACGGTCACAGTTCGACCTCCGCCGGTGCCACCACGCGCGCGTCGTGCTGCTCGGCCATCTTGGGCAAGCGCACTTCCGTGACGCGCCAGCCGCGGTGTGTCAGGCTGCCGCTGAAGGGCGGCTGGCCGACCACGTTGCCCGTCAGGCGTATGGCCGCTGCGTCGAAGCCCGGAGGCAAGGTGACGCGGCCGCCTTCGGCCTCGTCGCGAACCGGCACGATGACGAAGTGCTCGCGCAGCACCTTGGCGCAGCCTTCGTGAACCAGGCGTGCCGCAGCGCCGATCTGGGCGTCGGCGTAACCGCCAAGATCCTCGCCGACGAAGTCGATCAGGCGGGCTTCGCGCTGCAGCAGGGCGAGCAACTGCAGTGCGGCGTCGGGACTTGGCTCCTTCAACACGGGCGGTGCGGGCGCCGGCCTGACCGCCGGGGCTGGGGCCGGCGCGGGAGTCGGGGCCGTCGCCGAAGACGGGGCCGGGGCCGGCGCGGCGCCATCGCGGACCGCGATGTACCGCGCAGCCAGGTCGGCATTCGCCAGCAGGCGGAACAGGGCGCCGATCGCCAGAGGAATACGTCGCAGCAGCGAGGGTGGGTCGCCGCCGGACGGTGGGAGTTGCGTTGGGTTCATTGATTTGCTCCAGAACGGTCAATCAGGCGGCCGAAGCCCCGATTACCGGTTGTCGAGGCCCGGTCCTGCTGGTCAGGACGGGGCGGAAATCAGTGGGCGCCATGCGGGCATGGTGCGGTGCAGCATTGTATGTGGGCGCGGTACAACGGAAGTGACGGTCGGTGCTGAAGTTGGGCACCTTCCTCTAAAAGCGCGCTTGGCCCCCAGCCGGATGCTGCGGCGCAGCATTTATCGCACTACCATGCACGCATGGCCCTCTCACAGTTTGCCGCGCACGCGCTTGTCGGAAGTTACCTCAAAGGTCGTCAATTGCCCGACGCGCTCCTTACGTCGATCCTGGACGCTGTGGAAGTCCGATTGAAAGACGGCAAGGTCCCGGTGCTCGACGATTCGTTGCGGGAACTGATCGACAGCGAGGCGACGGACCCGGAGGCGCCCCAACTCGCCAATACCCGCACTCACTGACGTCGCCCGCAGCTTCTACGGGTCCAGCTGTTTCAAGTGGCTTCCAAGAGCCCGGGCCGCCTGCTGAAGCAACTCGAATTCCTCGTCGGACAGGCTGTGGCTGACCATATCGAAGTGACTCATGGTGCCCCACAAGGCGCCCTCCTGGGTCGTCAATGGAACGCTGTGGTACGAGATCACCACACCCTGATACGGATGGCCGTCGAGTCGACGGTCGAGCCGCGAATCCTCGGTCCGGAAAGCCTGGTCCCGCAAGACGAATTGGCAAAAGCTGTGCCTGAAGGGAACCATCAGCAAGAAGTCCGGGCGCACCTGGTCGAGCTTGTCGTACAACGCGACGTTACGAAGCAACTCGCCTTCGAATCGATAGATGGCGGTGTAGCGATGCGCCACGCCCGCGTTCAGAAATGCGAGGGCGGCAGCGAGGCCCTCTTGTGAGAGTACTTCGGAAAACGTCGCGACATCTCGTACGGATTGCATTACTTGTCCACTGTGATTTCTGCTGAGTGCGGGCGCGGGCTCGCCATTTTGCTCGAACACGTCAGCGCAGGAACACGTTGTCAATGAACTTCTCGATCGGGTACTGCACCACCGCCTGAACCGGCCGCGGGAGCGCGAGTGGTCGCATCAGCATCTTGAGCGTGGTGCCGGGGTGGAGATTCTTGCGCACGGCCGCGCGCATGCCGGCGCCCACGCTGCGCAGGTAGGCCCGGTCGCCGGCGCAGGCGGGACAGCGGCTCTTCGCGGCATGGCGGATCGCGCGTGGGGCGTCTTCGATGCGAAGCTCGAGGGTGCGCCGGCCGAGCGTGACCAGCACGCGGGTGCGCCCGACGCTCTCTGCCTCCCGGTAGCGCCGGAAGAACCGGTAGAAGTGCTTGTAGTGATTGATCTCGTCGGCGGCGATGCGCGACGCCAGGTCCTGCAGCACCGGCTCGGTGGCGCAGCGTGCCAGGGCGGTGTAGTTGGTGGCCGTGCCGGTCTCGACGACGCATCGCGCCGCCATCTCCAGAGCGCGCGTGGGCGCCAGTAGTTCGACCTTGCAGTAGTTCGCGTACTCGGCAAGGAAGCTGCGATATGCGGAGTCCCAGTCGAGTTCCGGCCAGGCATGCGCGACATAACTGCGCAGCGCCTCGCCATGCTGGAGTTCCTCGGGCTCCCAGTGGTCACGCCGCCAACCGAATACTTCCTCATCGTCGCGAAAGTAGTTGACGAGGTTGCCGGTGTAGAGGTCTGCGCCGCTCTCGATGAACGAGGCGCAGGTGGCGAGATAGAACAGGTTTTCGTCGTCGCGTGCAGCGGAGGTTGCGAGTTGCGAGAACGACAGGTCTTGGATGCGCCATCGAGGCGAAACCCGACTTGCCATGAACAAGCCTTTTCGAGTTGAAACCTTCAATTTTGGCGCTGCCCCGGAGGCGCGCTGTGTAGGCAATTGCCGGGTGTTGGAAACCGGCAGGCGGGGTCCGCCCGGATGGGGTGGCGGGGTGAATCAAGTTAATGTGCGGCTCAACGCGGTGATGGTGTCGCACTACTTCGTACAGGTCCATGAATCGGCTCTATCGTCCCCTTCTGATGTGCGCCTTGCTGCTCGCGGCCGGCTGCGCCAATCGCCCTGCGTTGACACCGTCCTCTTCTCCTTCGGCCCCCTATTCGACGCTCTCGCCGGAGCAGGCAGAGGACATCGCCATCCATGCGCTCGGCCTGGTCGGCATCCCGTATCGCTATGGCGGGAATACGCCCGAAGGCGGATTCGATTGCAGCGGGCTCATTGGCTATGTGTACCGCTCGCGCGTGGGCGCGGCGCCGCCGCGTACGGTGGCACAGCTTGCGGGATTCGGCCAGTCCACCAGCATGAGTGACCTTCGCGCGGGCGACCTGGTGCTGTTCGGTGCCGGCAAGCCCACGCATGCAGGCATCTATGTCGGTGGAGGCCGGTTCGTGCATGCACCCTCCACGGGTGGCGACGTGCGGCTCGATCGGCTGGATGGGGCTTACTGGTCGCGCCAGCGTGTGGAGGTTCGCAGGCTGTAGTGACGGCAGCAGTTGCCGGAGCGCGTCACGATGCGGACAGGACGCTATCGGCGCATTGGCGTGATCTGCCTATCGGGGCTCTCGCAACCGCTGAAGCACCGCCGCGCTCGGAAAGCCATCCGCCGGCAAGCCGACACTGCGCTGGTAGCCGCGAAGCCCTTCGCGGGTGGCCGGCCCCATTACGCCGTCGGGCATGCCGCTGGCAAAGCCTCGCTGGTTCAAGGCCGTCTGCAGTTCGATCATCTCGCTGCGCGTGAGCGCCGCCAGATCGCGAGGCCAGGGCGCCTGCACGCCAGGACCTCCGGCCAGGCGTTGCGACAGCAGGCCGACCGCCAATGCGTAGCTGGTCGAGTTGTTGTAGCGCAGGATGACGCGGAAATTAGCACCAACGAGGAAGGCGGGTCCGCGCACACCGGCCGGCAGCAGGATCGAGGCGTCCGCGAGTTCCGGCAGCGGCTGCCCGTCGAAGGCCTGCAGGCCTTCCTGGGCCCATTGCGCGGCGGACTGCCGCACTGACGGATCGGCGCGCGCGTAGTCGAAGCCTGCGGGCAGCCGCACCTCGACGCCCCAGGGCTTGCCAGCCTGCCAGCCCGAGCGCGCCAGGAAGTTCGCGGTCGAGGCCGTCACATCGGCCATGCTGCCCCAGATGTCGCGCCGGCCGTCGCCGTCGGCGTCCACTGCATAAGCCAGGAAGTTCGACGGCATGAACTGGGTCTGGCCCATGGCACCCGCCCAGGAACCGATCATGTGGGCACTGTCGATGTCGCCCTTGTCGACGATCTTCAGTGCCGCCAGCAACTCGCGGCGTGCCCATTCCTCCCGGCGGCCATCGAAGCCGAGCGTGGCCAGCGCGTCGATGGTCGGCGTGTTGCCGTAGTTGCCGCCGTAGTTGCTCTCCATGCCCCAGATCGCGACGACGATGGCGGGCGGGACGCCGTAGCGCGCGGCGGCGGCATCGGCCTCGCGGCGAACCTCCTGCAACTTGTCCTGGCCTGTTGCGATGCGCTGGGCTGTGACCGTGTTGTCGAGATAAGCCCAGACCGTGCGAGTGAACTCGGGCTGCGCGCGGTCGAGCGCGATGACGTCCGGAAGGTATTGCGCGTTGTCCAATGCGGTGCGCAGGGTCGCCTCGCCGATGCCGCTCGCGCGCGCCGTGGCGCGAAAGTCCGCCCTCCAGCGCGCGAATCCCTGCCGCTGCGTCGCTTCATCCGCGCCGGCAAGGGCGGGCGACTGAAGCGTCGGCGCGGAACGTGTAGTCGCAGCCGGAAGGGTTGGCGGCGGCGTGGAAGCGCAACTCGACAGGACTGCGGCCGCGAGTGCCGTCACGACGAGCCGGTTGAGATGTGGCGGCGGAAAGCTGGAGGGAGGCATGCCTCGATTTTCACCTCGGGCCGCTTGGGAACTCCGCACCGCGGGTTTCGTCTGAGCCTTGACAAAGCCGTGGCTACGAAGAGACTGCAACAACGCAGCAAGTGAAACGGATTGTTTTCGGCTTGCCAGCGCTGCCGGACTGACCGGCACCAAAGGAGTGAAAAATGTTTGTACTACGCAGCGTTCTCGTCGGCAGTTTGATCGCCCTCGCCGGGTCGGCTTTCGCGGCTGAAGCGGTCACCACTACGACGCGCGAAGAGCGCATGGCTGCGGCCCAGATGGATTTCGAGTCCGGCAAGGCCGCGATGACCACGCCGCCGCCGAAGCCCAAGGCCATGCACGGCAGCTCGAAGCAACATCACGCCACGACGAAGAAATAATCACGCCTCGAAATCCGAATTGCGGATCCGGATCGGCTCGCGTCCTGACTCTTCAAAGAGCTTGTAGGCAACGACGTTGATCGAAACATAGTTCTCTTCGTAGGCTTCGACGGCCCGCGTCGGACCATCAGGACCGTAGACCAGCACGTCGAAGTGCGACAGGAGCGCGTCCGCCGAGATGAAAGCCTGGATCTCCCGCCCTCTTGCCGCAATGGTGAAGGCGACCGCGTCGCCCACCCATGAGGCGCCAGCGGGGCCGCCGATGCGCGGCCCCGCGCGCGTGATTGCTCGCAGATCCCCTGGCGCCGTGGGAGCGCCACCAGCCTGCGACTCGTCTTCATGGTGCGGCGGTGCGGGGAGTTCTTCCGCGTCGGGAAGGACCATCGGCACGTACTCCATCTCCACGTCGGAGATCTTGATGACGTCGCCCTGCGTGAGCGGCGTCACCGACACCCTTTGCCCGTTCACCATCGTGCCATTCGTGCTTTCAAGATCGCGCAGGATCGCGGCTGCGTCGCCGCGGCAGATGACCACCGCGTGATGCTTGCTCACGCCCGGGCGCTCCAGCACGAGGCTGCATTCGGGGTCGCGTCCAACCAGCGTCTCGCCTTCCAGCAGCCGCACGGTTCGAATGGTTTGACCTTCGATGGTCAGGATCAGGCTGGCCATGTATTTACCCGTAGCCTCGAGGTCAGGTGGGTGCAAGCTTTGTGCCCACAGCGAGGCGCGTGCGTAAGGATGACGCCGATCGAGTTTGTGCGCCAGTTTTTTTTAGGCGCGAAGCAGGCGCGGGAGCGCGGCCCCCTTGGCGCCGCCCGGCAAGGGAGCGGTTTGCGGGAAGAGGCTTCGCGTCAGGCGTCGGGGGTCGATGCCGAAGCACTCGCCGGCCGCCCCGGCAATGAGGGCGTCGACGCTCGTCGTGGGCTTGAGGTCGCGGTTCTCGTAGAGGTTGCCGCTGTCCAGCCCCGGCCAGTCGGCCAGCACACGGCCGCCCTGCACCGCACCGCCGAGCAGCATGGCGACGCAGCCGGTGCCGTGGTCGGTGCCGCTGGTGCCATTGGCCGCGGCGGTGCGGCCGAATTCGGTGGCCACCAGCACGACGGTGTCGGACCACGCGCCGCCCATGCCGTCCCGCAAGGCAGCGACCATGGCGTCGAGATTGCGCAATTGGGCTGCCAGCCGTGCGTTCTGCGCACTGTGGGTGTCCCAGCCGCCGGTCTCGATCATGGCAATGCGCGGACCGTCCGCACGCGCCAGGAAGCCGGCCGCGACCTTGCCGATGCTGGCACCGTCCTGCCGCGGCCGGGCGGGGCCGGCCATGCCGCCGCCCTCGCCGCCCATCGCGAAGTCGCGCGTGTCCATGGCCGAGGTCCAGAGTGCGTGCAGTTGCGCATCGTGCTGGTAGAGCTGTGCCACGCGCAGCATCAGGTCGTCGCTGGCTTGCGGCAAGGCGGATGGCGCGTACGAGGCCACTTCCGCCGGGCCGCGCAGGGCCACCGGCACGGTCGGCGAGAAAGCGATCGCCTCCTTGCTGGCACGCGGCAGCAGGCCGACGAGGCGATTGAGCCATCCGTCCTTGAGTTGGTATGGCGCCGCGCCGCCGGTTTCCAGCACGTTCTGGCCGTCGAAGTGCGAACGGTCGCGATATGGCGAGGCCACGGCGTGCACGAACAGGGCCTCCTTGGCGGCGTAGAGCTTCGCGGTTTCGGCCAGCGCGGGATGCAGCGCGAAGCTGCCGTCCAGGTGGCTGGCGGTTGCGGGGTCCAAGGCCAGTGCGCCGCGCAACCGCGCGTAGCCGGGGTCGGCATAGGGCAAAAGCGTTTCGAGTCCGTCGGCCGCGCCTCGCTGGATCACGAAGACGAAGCGTCGCTGGGTGGCGGCCTCGGCGAGTGCAAGGCGCGGCGCGACCAGCGTCAATGCAGCGCTGCCGACCGCTATTCGCAGGAAATCACGGCGAGGGTATCGACAATCGGTCATGAAATCTATCTCCGAAGAAATTCGGGGGACACGAGCAGCAGCGCCAGGCCGGTGCTTGCGCTCTCGGCGCGTGCGATGGCGGTGGCCGTGGAGTCGCTCAGCGCATCCCCCGGCAGCAGGCGCGGCGCGAGCGCGCGAGGGTCGACGCTGTTTCCAGCCAGCGATGCAAAGCGCTGCGCCTGTTCGACACGACGCACCAGCGCGTCCGGCGCGGCCCAACTGGCGGCGATGTCGTCGTAGCCTGCGGGTGAACCGGGTCGCCATACCGGCTGGCCCAACTGGTTGAGCAATTGCGCGCCCTGGGCGGCCTTCAGTTCGTGTCGGCCCAGTGCGCGCAGGGACGACACCGTCCAGTCCCATGGCGTCTTGAACTTGCCTTGCCCAGCGATCCAGCTTTCGGGTGACTCGATGAGCGCGCGGTAGACGGTCGGCAGATCGCCGCCGCTGCGCAGGAATGCCGCCGCGAGCCGATCGACAAGCGCGGGCGGCGGATCATCCGCGACGAAATGGCGCGCCAGCTTGGTGGCGACATGCCGTGCCGTTGCAGGCGAGCCCGCGAGGTCGCGCAGGATCGCAAGCCCTTGCGCCTCGCCGCCATCGGGGTAGGTGCGGCCGAGCAAGGTGCGTGGGCCGGGCTCGTGCAGCGCGGGGCGGAACTGGAAGCCGCCGGGCTGCGGATCGCCCATGGCCATGGGCTGGTCGCCTTGTCCAGCTTGCCCAGCTTGTCCACCTTGCCCGCCTTGCCCGCCTTGCCCGCCACCCACCTGCCCTGCCAGGCTCCAGCCGGTGAGCGCCCTGGCGAACTCGGTCACCTCGGCTTGCGTATAGCCGCTGCGCACGCCGAGCGTGTGCAGTTCCAGGATCTCGCGTGCCAGGTTTTCATTCAGGCCGCGGGGGCGCTGCGGGTTGCGTTCGGCCACCCGACGCGCGGCCACGCTGTCAGGCCCGACCGATTGCGCCTGGTCGAGGTAGACCAGCATGGCCGGATGCCGCACCGCGGCCCTCAGCAGTTCGTCGAAGCGGCCCAGCACATGGGGGCGGATCGCCTCGGCCTCGTACGCGCCGGCCATGTTGAGCACGAGGGGTTTCTCGATCGAGATCGCGAAGTGGTTGGCCCAGAAATGGACCAGGCGTTCGACGAAGGGTGCGGGCGTATCGAGCGCGCTTGCCAGCCGCGCGTTGACGGCAGCGAGGTAATCGTCGCGCGCGCTGCGACGCAATGACTGGCGTGCGGCCTTTTCGGCATCGGAGGCGTTGCGCACGTCGCGCAGCGCTGCCTGGTAGCCCGCCAGCAGCGTATCGGTGGGCTGCTGGCCCGACCAGGCCGCCGGCTGCGGCTGGTAGCGCCCGAACTGTTCGAGCAGCCATCGGCGCGGGTCGGCGGGCGGCGGCTCGTCGGGGCGGGCACCAAGTCCGAATCGATTGAGGGCGATTGCGCTGGGGGTCATGGGTGAAGCTCCGTGCTCAAGTCAAGTCAAGGCCTGGCCGGCGAGGGCGGTACGCGAAACGATCCCTGCTGGGCCGCGAGCCCTTGCACCAGCGTGGCACGGTCCGCGGGCGGCAGCGCCGCGGCGAAGGAGACGACATGCCCTTCGACCCGCTCGCGCAGCGCGATATCGGCGGCCCGGGTGCGAGCCAGCGTTGTGTCGATGGCACTCCGGTCGAACGTGGGCGCCGCCAGCAGGCGAGCCACTTCGATGCGGCCGTCGCGACTGGCGCGGATCAGGTCCACGGATTCACGCCGGACATCGCGCAGGCCGACGCGAAAGGCCTGCGCCTGCCTTGGCGACAGGCCATCGGCGGCGAAGCGCAGGCCGCGCTGCGGTGCCGTCGCGGCGGACTCGCCCCCCGATGTCTGCGCGACCGGAGCCACGTGTTCGGCATGCGCCTCGGTGGTCCACCAGCGCCACGCGCCACCCGCAATGCCGCCCACGAGGAACACGTTCAGCAGCATGGACAGCAGCATCCAGGTCCGCAGGCGGGCTCGGTTGTCGTTGGCGCTCATTCCTCGCTCCATTCGGCCGCACTGCTGCCGTCGAAAACGGTGGTTGCCCAGGTTCCACCTGCGCCGGTGGACCGGGGCGCCGGAGCCACGGTCGACAGTGCCGTAGCGACCGCCATCGCACCGACGACGGTTCCAGCCAGGCCGACGCCGGCCACGCCTGCGCCGGGCCACCACCAGTGGCGGGGAAGTTGCCAGCCGCTGCGCTGGCCCTCCGGGCGTCCGCGCTGATCTCGCTGATCTCGCTGATCTCGCTGATCTCGCTGATCTCGCTGATTGCGCTGATTGCGCTGATTGCGCTGATTGCGCTGATCGCGCTGTTCGCTTTGATCGAGCCGATCCCGCTGATCCCGCTGATCCCGCTGATCCCGCTGATCCCGCTGATCCCGCTGATCGCCGGGAGCGCCGGGAGCGCCGGCCAGCACGGCGCGCTGCAGGCGCGCATCGGGCGGCGCGACGGCGTGCAGATCGAGCATGGCATCGAGGTCGGCGGCACGGGCCAGGACGGCCTGCAGGCCAGCATCGTGCGCCAGCAGCGCCTGTGCGGCGGCCTGCTCGGATTCGGGCCAGCGACGCAGGTCGGCGCCCCAGGCATCGGCGAGTTGTACGAGGCGTTCAGGTGTCATGGCGGTGGCCCCTCGTCCAGCAACTGCGTGCGCAGGCCCTGCCGCGCCCGGCGCAGCAGGCTTTCCAGAGCATCGACGGAAATGCCCATGAGCGCGGCCGCATCGGCTTGCGGCAGCTCCTGGTAGTACTGCAGCACGAGCGCCTCCCGCTGCCGTGCGGGCAGGCGCGCCAGCGCCGCTGCGACGCGCTCGCTGCGCTGGTCGTTGCCGACGTGCTGCTCGGGCGTCGGGGAGGCGTCGGGCATGTCGGGGACATCGTCCACGGCCTGTTCATGCGCGGCGCGTGTGCTGCGCAACCGGTCGTAGCAAAGATTAAGCACCACGCGGTGAAGCCAGGTGTCGAAGCGGGCCTGGCCTCGCCGCCACTTCGGCGCCTGATTCCATACGCGCAGGAAGGCTTCCTGTGCAACGTCCTCGGCCTCGGCGCGCTGGCCGAGCATCCGTTGCGCCAGCGCCAGCAGGCGCGGCAGCTTGCGGGCCACCAGCTCATGCGCGGCCCGCGGCTCGTCGCGGGCGAGGCGCGCCAGCAGATCGTCGTCGGGTTCATCGAGGTCAGCCAATGGACATGTCGCAAGGGGCCGCCGCGCCGCACGTCAGTACCAGCCGCGCTGCCAGCCATGGACGGGATGGCGCCAGCCCCAGCCGTAGCGCGGGTGGTACTGCCACACATAGCCCGGGCCCGGCATCGCATAGGTGGGCGCGAGGTAGGCGACGCCGGCGGGCGCGACATAGACCGCCGGGGGCGCGACCGGCACCGGTGCGACATACGCGGCGCGGGGCGGGACCGGCGCGACGACGCAGCCGGACAGGATGGCTGTGGCCGCGGCCATGGCGGCGGCGACGGGCAGGCAGGTTTTCATCGGGAACTCCGTGGGGACGCCGAAGCGTCGACAGAGCTTGAACGGGCCGGCCCTGCGAATCCGTCGCCCTGCCCAACAAATTTCTTAACCCAGCGCGTCGTTCACCTGCTCATGGAATTCGGTCTGGCTCAGCGCCGTGCCGATCTCCCGCGGCAGCGCGTCGCGCACCGAGAACACGCCGAGGATCTTCTTGCCCGAGACCAGCGGCAGGTGGCGAAAACCCCGTTCGAGCATCAGCACCACGGCGTCGGACACCAGCGTTTCCGGCGGCACGCAGATCGGGTTGGGCGTCATGACATCGCGCGCCGAGGTGCGCTCGGTGTCGAGTCCCTTCGCCAGCACGCGCGTCATCAGGTCGCGCTCGGTCAGGATGCCCAGCAGCAGGTCGGGTGGTTCCATGATCAGCACGCTGCCGCAATTGGCGCGCGTCATGACGCATGCCGCATCGCGCACGCTGGCCTGTGGGCCGATGCTGACCACGTGCTTACGCGAGATGGACTGGAATACGGTACGTTCGGCCATGTTGCGCCCTCCTCGGCAATTTCTACGTTGCAGCCGACTTTCTGTCAACGCAAGGAGGTATTGAGGCGCTCCAGTGCCCGCGCACCGGGGCAGAGTTCCGCCGCGCCCAGCGCGTTGAGCGGCCGGTCGCTGGTGTTGAGTGCGGTGTGCAGGTCGGTCGCCAGCGGGTCGACGTAGAGAAGGCCCGTCACCACCTCGCCCATCTGCTGGTGCTCTTGCATGTAGGCCATGGCGGCATAGCGGTCGCCGGGGTCATAGCCCGGATGCAGGCTGCGCAGGCGCAGCAGCGTGCCGTCGTGCTGGCGCACGTCCATCACCTCGCCCGGTCCCATGTTCACGGTGATTTCGTCGCGGCTGCTGATGAAGTCGATGCGGCTGACCGCCTCGTTGTGTTCGCGCACATAGTCGTAGCTCTTGGTGCTGCCGGGGTGGTTGTTGAAGGCGACGCAGGGGCTGATGACGTCGATGAAGGCGGCGCCGCCGTGGGTGATGGCACCCTTGATCAGTGGCACAAGTTGCGCTTTGTTGCCTGAGAACCCGCGCCCGACGTAGGTGGCGCCCAACTGCAGCGCCATCGCGACCAGGTCCACCGGGCTGTCGGAATTGATGACGCCCTTCTTGCTTTTCGAACCCTGGTCCGCCGTGGCGGAGAACTGGCCCTTGGTGAGGCCGTAGACGCCATTGTTTTCCACGATGTAGGCCATGTTCACGCCGCGCCGCATCGCATGAGCGAACTGGCCGAGCCCGATGGAGGCCGAATCGCCGTCGCCGGAAACGCCGAGATACAGCAGGTCGCGGTTGGCCAGGTTTGCGCCGGTCAGCACGCTGGGCATGCGGCCATGCACCGTGTTGAAGCCATGCGATGCGCCGAGGAAATAGTCCGGGGTCTTGGAACTGCAGCCGATGCCCGAGAGCTTGGCGACGTGATGCGGTTCGATGTCCAGTTCCCAGCAGGCCTCGATGATGGCGGCCGAGATCGAGTCGTGGCCGCAACCGGCGCACAGCGTGGAGATCTTGCCCTCGTAGTCGCGCCGCGTATAGCCGACCTTGTTGGTGGCCAGCGTCGGATGGCGCAGCCGGGGCTTGGCGATGTAGGTCATGCGGCTTCCTTCGAATCGAGGGCGTGCGCATGCACATGCGCGCTGATGGCCTGGACGATGAAGCGCGCCGTGATGGGCGTGCCGTCGAAATGCAGGACCTTGACGAGCCTGGCCGGATCGATTTCGAGCTCGTTGACGAGCAGGCTGCGCATCTGGGCGTCGCGGTTCTGCTCGACAACGTACACGCACGAATGTTGTGCGAGGAACGCCGACACGCTGTCCGCGAACGGAAAGGCGCGCAGCCGCATCGCGTCGAGGTGGATGCCGCTTTCCTCGAGTTCCTCCAGCGCCTCGTGCATCGCCGGACTGGTCGAGCCGAAATAGATCACGCCGAGCTCGGTCTCTTGCGCGGCCGCACGGCTCACCGGCTGCGGCACCATGGTCGCGGCGGTCGCGAACTTCTTCAGCAGGCGCTCCACGTTGTAGATGTAGTCGGGTCCTCGCTCCGAATAGCGGGCGTAGGCATCGCGCGTGGTGCCGCGGGTGAAATAGCTGCCCTTCGTAGGATGCGTGCCGGGCAGCGTGCGCCACGGAATGCCGTCGCCATCGACATCGTTGTAGCGCCCGAAATCCTTGCCCGCCTCCAGCTCCTCCGCGGTCATGACCTTGCCGCGGTCGTAGGCACGGCTGTCGTCCCATTCGAAGGGTTTGCACAGGCGCTGGTTCATGCCGATGTCCAGGTCGGTCATCAGGAACACCGGCGTCTGCAGGCGGTCGGCCAGGTCCAGCGCCGCCGCCGCATGCTCGAAGCACTCGTGCGGATCTTCCGGGAACAGCAGCACGTGCTTGGTGTCGCCATGCGAGGCATAGGCGCAGGAGAGGATGTCGGCTTGTTGCGTGCGCGTCGGCATGCCGGTGGAAGGGCCACCGCGCTGCACATTGATGAGGGTGACGGGGATCTCCGCAAAGTAGGCCAGCCCGATGAACTCGGTCATCAGCGAAACACCGGGCCCTGAGGTGGCCGTGAAGGCCCGCGCGCCATTCCACCCTGCCCCGACCACCATGCCGATCGAGGCGATCTCGTCTTCCGCCTGCACGATGGCGAAGCGGTGCTGGCCGGTGGCAGGGTCCACGCGGAATTTGGCGCAGTACTTCTGGAAGGCCTCCGCCACCGACGACGACGGCGTGATCGGGTACCAGGCCGCCACGGTGGCACCGCCATATACGCAGCCCAACGCAGCGGCGCTGTTGCCGTCCACGAAGATCTGGTTGCCGACGCGGTCGGCGCGGCGTACCTTGAGGCCCACGGGCTTGTCGCGCAGGTTTTCCCTTGCGAAGTCGCAACCGAGGTTCAGGGCCTGCACGTTGGAGGCGAGCAGCTTTTCCTTGCCCTTGTATTGCTCGCCGAACAGCTTCTCGACCACTTCGGGCTCGATGCCCAGCAGGATGGCCAGCGCGCCCACGTAGACGATGTTCTTGAAGAGCTGGCGCTGGCGCGGATCGTTGTAGACCGCGTTGCAGATCTCGGTCAGCGGCATGCCGATCACGT
The DNA here is from genome assembly GCF_037889915.1 of Variovorax humicola. NCBI lineage: Bacteria > Pseudomonadati > Pseudomonadota > Betaproteobacteria > Burkholderiales > Comamonadaceae > Variovorax > Variovorax humicola. The sequence goes on from NZ_JBBKZV010000018.1 coordinate 49,511, forward strand.
GGATGTCGTCGCGGAACTTCGAGGGCGGCAGCGCACGCGTGCTGTCGTAGAACAGGTAGCCGCCGGGTTCGAGTTCGGCCACGTCGGCGTCCCAGGTCTGCGGATTCATCGCGACCATCATGTCGGTGCCACCGCGCCGGCCCAGGTGCCCCTTTTCGGTCACGCGCACCTCGTACCAGGTTGGCAAGCCCTGGATGTTGCTGGGAAAGATGTTGCGCGGACTGACCGGCACACCCATGCGCAGGATGGCCTTGGCAAACAGTTCGTTGGCCGAGGCCGAGCCCGAGCCATTGACGTTGGCGAACTTGATGACGAAATCGTTGACGGCTTCGATGTGGGGAAGCGGCAAATGCATGCGGACGTTCATGCTGGCACTCCTTGCGGCACAGGCTTCGCGTCGCGGCACGCCGGGCCGGCCGGGGTCATTTTCAGGAGGAACTTCTGCATGTCCCAGGCGCCTGTCGGACAACGCTCGGCGCAGAGCCCGCAGTGCAGGCAGACATCCTCGTCCTTGACCATCACCCTGCCCGTCTTGAGCCCGCCCGAGACATACAAGTCTTGCGCCAGATTCAGGGCGGGCGCCTTCAGCCGGGGCCGTACGTCCGCTTCGTCGCCATTGGTGGTGAACGTGATGCAGTCCATCGGGCAAATGTCCACGCAGGCATCGCACTCGATGCAGGCAGTCTCGGTGAACACGGTCTGCACATCGCAGTTGAGGCAGCGCTCGGCCTCCTTGAACGCGGTGGCCTCATCGAAGCCGAGTTCCACTTCCACGCGGATGCTGGCCAGCGCCTTCTCGGCCTTGGCCCACGGCACCTTGTAGCGCAGGTCGTTGGAGGTGTCGTTGTCGTAGCTCCACTCGTGGATACCCATCTTCTGCGACACCAGGTTGGTCATCGGCGGCGGCCGCACGTAGATTGCCTCGGCGTGCAGCAGCCTGTCGATGGACACGGCGGCCTCATGACCGTGCGCCACCGCCGTGATGATGTTCTTGGGGCCGAAAGCCGCATCGCCGCCGAAGAACACATTGGCCACCGAAGACTGGAAGGTGTCCTTGTCGAGCGTGGGCAAGCCCCACTTGTCGAAGTCGATGCCGCAGTCGCGCTCGATCCAGGGGAAAGCGTTTTCCTGCCCCACTGCCACCAGCACCTCGTCGCATTCGAAGAAGGCATCCGGCGCGCCGGTGGGCACCAGCTTGCGGTTGCCCTTGTCGTCGTACTGCGCATGGACGATCTCGAAGCGCATCCCGACCAGCTTGCCGCTCTCGTGGACGAAGGCCTTCGGTACGTGGAAGTTGATGATGGGAATGCCTTCGTGCTGGGCGTCTTCCTTCTCCCACGGCGAGGCCTTCATCTCCTCGAAGCCGCTGCGCACGATGACCTTCACGTCGGTGCCGCCCAGGCGGCGGGCCGAACGGCAGCAGTCCATGGCCGTGTTGCCGCCGCCCAGCACGATCACGCGCTGGCCGATGCGCGTGACATGGCCGAAGGAGACCGAGTTCAGCCAGTCGATGCCGATGTGAATGCCGGCGGCTGCCTCCTGCCGGCCGGGCAGGTCCAGGTTGCGCCCGCGCGGTGCGCCGCAGCCGACGAAGATCGCGTCCCAGCCTTGCGCCATCAGCGCTTTCATCGACTCGATGCGCTCGCTGCTGCGGAAATGCACGCCCAGGTCCAGGATGTAGCCCGTCTCCTCGTCGATGACCGATTCCGGCAGCCGGAACCGTGGAATCTGCGTGCGGATGAAGCCGCCGGCCTTGGCGTCGCTGTCGAACACCGTCACGTCATAGCCCAGCGGCGCCAGGTCGCGTGCGACGGTCAGCGAGGCCGGCCCGGCGCCGACGCAGGCGATGCGCCTGCCGTTCTTCGGCGCCAGCTTCGGCATGCGCGAACGCACGTCCTCCTTCATGTCGGCGGCCACGCGCTTGAGCCGGCAGATGGCCACGGGCTCGGGGTCTTTCGCGTTGCTTTCCTCGACGCGGCCGCGGCGGCATGCCGGCTCGCAAGGCCGGTCGCAGGTGCGCCCGAGGATGCCGGGAAAGACGTTGGAGACCCAGTTGATCATGTAGGCGTCGCCGTAACGGCGCTGGGCGATCAGCCGGATGTATTCCGGGACGGGCGTGTGGGCCGGACACGCATACTGGCAATCGACAACCTTGTGGAAATAGGTCGGATTGGCGATGTTGGTTCGCTGCAAAGACGTCTCCTGTCTTCCGCCCGCGGCCTCTGTGGGGATTGGCGCGGGTCTGCCGCCAGTATGCGCCGTGGCGGTCAGCGTAAAGCCTTGGTGGATTCCCTCAGCGATTCAGTTCCCGAGAATCATGCGCAAGCGTCGAGGATGAATCCGGGGACTGGAATGGCCTTCAATCGCCCGCCTTCCTGCTTGACGCAAAGTGCGCGCGTTTCGCGGCCTTCGCAGATCAGCGTGTCGCCGCGCATCACGCGATGGTGCTGGATGAAGACCTTGCCGCGCCATTCCTCGACCTGGGTCGAGATATCGAGTTGCTCGCCGTAGGTTGCCGACGCGACGAAGCGCGTGTGAATCTCCAGCAACGGGCAGCCAATGCAGCCGGGGAGTTCGGTCATCGAATGCCAGGGCGGCAGTCCGCACTGGATGAAATAGTTGTGCGACGCCGCATCCGTCCAGCGGGAGAAATTCGGGAAGAACACGATCCCCGCGGGATCGCAATCGCCGAACTGCACGCCGACGCGATGGATGATTGTTTTGCTCATGGATGTCTGCTCCTGTTGCTGTGACTGGGGATTGTTCCAGCGCGCGGCCGATGCGCGGACTCGTTGAGCGCCACCACCTCCCTGATCTCCGCAATCAAGGCCCGCGCCCCCGGCGAGGCCAGCGCCCCCGCACGCTGCGTGATGCCGATTTTTCGTTGCGTCTTCTCGAGCGGAAGGTTCAGCACGACGAGCGAGCCGCCCTCGATCTCGTAGTGCAGTTGATGCGCCGATATGGCAGTCAGCATGTCGCTCTGCAACAGCAAGCCGCGCAGGATGGCGAGGTCGCCCGTCTCCACTGTCGGCGCAGGCGACGGCTGCACGGCATCGCGGAAGAATTGCTCCAGCAGGTCACGCGAGGGCGAACCGGGCCTCGAAAGTACCCACTGGGAATTTCGCAGGTCGTCGAAGCCGATTTCCCGCAAGCCGGCAAGCGGATGGCCAAGTCGCGCAATCAACGAGATGCAGTCGTCGAACAGCACTTCCTGCGTAAGGTCTGGTGCACTCTCCGGGGGCCGCAATGCGCCGAGGATGAAGTCCACGTCGCCGCTTCGCAGTTGGGCCGCCAGCGCCTCATACGGGCTTTCGACCGTGCTCACGTGCAGCCTCGGGTGCTGCCTGACCAGCGCGGCAATGGCCGACGGCAGTATCAGGGTCCGGCCCAGAGGCAATGCGCCGACCACCACGCTGCCCTGCACCACCCCGCCGATCGCTGCAATGTCGGAATCGATGCTGCGCAGTTCCGCCAGGACGCGTTTGAACCGGAACGCGAGCGCGAGGCCGGCACGCGTCGGCGTCACGCCGCGCGCCGAGCGCACGAAGAGTTCACGGCCGCAACGGGCCTCGAGTTCGCTGACCAGGGTGCTGACGGCCGGTTGGGTGACGCCGAATGCGCGTGCCGCGGCCGGCATGTTTTGCATCTCCGACAAGCCGGCCACGATGGCCAACCGGCGCCCGTTGAACATCGATGCCATCAAGGTCCGGGCATCGAGCCGCGCCGCATTGGCACCGCGTGGCACAGGCTCCGCGGGAGCGAGTTCAACGCAGGCGGCGGCGAATTCATCCTCGACGCGCTTCGCCCTGGCCTGGACGGCCTCGCCGAACGCGTTCAGCAACATGCCCCGTGCCTTGCGCTCGAACAGCGGCGTCCCGAGGCTTTCTTCCAGCTCGGCCACCGCGCGCGTGATGGCGGACGCCACCCGGAACAGGCTTTCCGCCGCACGCGTCACGCTGCCATGGGCCGCGACCGCGGCAAACGCCTGCAAGTGGCGCAGGTTGATGCGCGCCGCCGCGGCATCTACCGTCGGCTGGTTGTCGATAAGTTTTCTTGGCGGCATCGGAGTTTGCTTTTTACGCCAGCCTCAAAGGAAAGCTTGGTCGTTCCCATCTCGGGTAAACCCTACTCGATCAATAAGTCAGAACGCAGAATAAGCAGAACTGACGCCGAGCGGTGCGCGAATTGCAGACACTTTGCGTCATGCCTCCCTCAACCGACTCCACCCTTCACGGCGTCCCCTGCGTGTTGATGCGCGGGGGCACATCCAAGGCCGCGTTCTTCCTGGCGGACGACCTGCCTGCCGGCGCCATCGAACGAGATCGTGTGCTGCTCGCGGCCATGGGCTTTCCGGACGCGAAGCAGATCGACGGCATCGGCGGCGGCAACCCCCTGACCACGAAGATCGCGATCGTCTCCCGCTCCAGCGACGCGCGTGCCGACGTCGATTACCTGTTCGGACAGGTCGTCGCGGCCGAGTCGCGCATCGACTACGCGCCGACCTGCGGCAACATCCTCTCGGCCGTAGGGCCGTTCGCGGTCGACCAGGGCCTGGTGAGCGCCCAGGACGGCCAGACGACGGTGCGCATCCGCATGGTCAACACGGCCTCGTATTGCGACGCCGTGCTGCAAACGCCCGGCAAGCGCATGCGCTACGACGGGAGCACGCAGATCAGCGGCGTGCCAGGAACCGCTGCGCCGATCGAGCTTCGCTTCTCGGACATTCTGGGGTCGAGCTGCGGCGCGCTTCTGCCGACTGGCCATGCCTGCGATTCGATCGATGGCGTAGCTGTCACCTGCATCGACAACGGCATGCCCGTCGTGCTGATGCGGGCCGCCGACCTCGATTGCACCGGCTATGAATCGCCCGCCGAACTGGACGCCAATGCGACGCTCAAGGCCCGTATCGAATCGATCCGGCTGAAGGCGGGCGCATTGATGGGGCTGGGCGACGTGACGAACAAGGTCGTGCCGAAGATGACGCTGGTCTCGCCCGCCCTCGATGGCGGCACGCTCAACACGCGGACCTTCATCCCGAAGCGCTGCCATGACGCGATCGGCGTGCTGTGCGCGGTGTCGGTGGCGTCCGCATGCATCTTTCCGGAGGCGGTGACGGCTGGTTTCGCCTTGAGGCCGCATGCGCCGTTGCACGACATCGCGGTGGAACACCCGACCGGCGAATTCACGGTGCGGCTCACGACCGAGCAAGCCACAGGCGTCATCACCGGCGCTGCGCTGTTGCGAACTGCGCGCGCCCTGTTCCGGGGCGAAGTGCTCGTGAACGTCGACCTTTCCCCAACCCACGACAAGACAGAAGCGACCGGAGTCCCCGCATGATCATCGACTGCCACGGCCACTACACCACGGCCCCCAAGGCGCTGGAGGACTGGCGCAATCGCCAGATCAAGGGCATCGCCGATCCGGCCGCCATGCCGAATGCCTCGGACCTGCGCATCAGCGACGACGAGTTGCGCGAATCGATCGAATCCAACCAACTGCGGCTGATGAAGGATCGCGGCCTCGATCTCACGTTGTTCTCGCCGCGCGCCAGTTTCATGGCGCATCACCTCGGCGATTTCAACGTGTCGTCGACCTGGGCGGCGATCTGCAATGAGCTGTGCTATCGCGTGTCGCAGCTCTTTCCGGACCACTTCGTGCCGGTCGCGATGCTGCCGCAGTCGCCGGGCGTCGACCCGGCCACCTGCATCCCCGAGCTGGAGAGATGCGTTCGTGAATACGGCAACGTGGGTATCAATCTCAACCCCGATCCCTCGGGCGGGCACTGGACCTCGCCGCCGCTGTCGGACAGGCACTGGTACCCGGTCTACGAAAAGATGGTCGAGCATGACATCCCCGCCATGATCCATGTGTCGACGAGCTGCAATGCCTGCTTCCACACCACGGGCGCGCACTACCTGAATGCCGACACGACTGCCTTCATGCAGTGCCTCACGTCCGACCTGTTCGAGGACTTCCCGACCCTGCGCTTCCTGATCCCGCACGGCGGCGGCGCGGTGCCCTATCACTGGGGGCGCTTTCGCGGGCTGGCGCAGGAGTTGAAGAAGCCGCTACTGCAGGACCATCTGCTGAACAACATCTTCTTCGACACCTGCGTGTACCACCAGCCGGGCATCGACCTGCTGGCCACGGTGATCCCGGTCGACAACATCCTTTTCGCCAGCGAAATGATCGGCGCCGTACGCGGCATCGACCCCGAGACCGGCCACTACTTCGACGACACCAGGCGCTACATCGAAGCCGCCGCGATGCTGAACGAAACCGCCCGGTCCAAGATCTTCGAAGGCAACGCGCGCCGCGTGTTCCCGCGCCTGGATGCCTTGCTGAAGGCACGCGCCGCCGCCCCCATCACGGAGCCGTCATGAGCATGAACAACCTGGGCATCGTCAAGCGCAACATCGTGCGCGCCGATGCGGAGGCCGTCGAACACCTGGGCCGCTTCGGCTCGGCGACGGTGCATGAAGCCCTGGGCCGCGTCGGCCTCATGAAGCCCTACATGCGGCCGATCTTCGTCGGTGCGCATGCCTGTGGCACCGCCGTCACGGTCTTGCTGCAGCCCGGCGACAACTGGATGATGCATGTGGCGGCCGAGCAGCTGAAGCCCGGCGACATGGTGGTCGCTGGTTGCACCACCGACAGCACCGACGGCTTCTTCGGCGACCTGCTGGCCACGTCGTTTGCCGCCCGCGGCGCACGCGGCCTGGTCATCGACGGCGGCTGCCGCGACGTCAAGGAGTTGACGGCCATGCCCTTCCCGGTCTGGAGCCGCGCCATCAGCGCCAAGGGCACGATCAAGGCCACGCTGGGTTCCGTCAACATCCCGGTGGTTTGCGCCGGCGCGTTGGTCAACCCCGGCGACGTCGTCCTGGCCGACGACGACGGCGTGGTCGTGGTGCCCGCTGCGCTGGCCCGCCAGGTGGCCGATGCCGCGCAGGCACGCGAAGACAACGAGACGGCCAAGCGCGCCAGGCTCGCCTCCGGCGTGCTCGGGCTGGACATGTATGACATGCGCGGTCCGCTGGAAAAAGCCGGCCTGCGCTACATCGACTGAAGGAATACCAACATGGCCAGGATCATCGGATGCATCGGCACCTCGCACGTTCCCACCATCGGCGTGGCGTACGACAAGGGCAAGCAGCAAGACCCGGCGTGGAAGCCGCTCTTCGACGGCTACCTGCCCGTCGCCAGATGGCTGGAGGAACAGAAGGCCGACGTGCTCGTCATGTTCTACAACGACCACTGCACAAGCCTCTTCTTCGACCTCTATCCCACCTTCGCCATCGGCGTCGGCAAGGAATTCCAGGTGGCCGACGAAGGCGCCGGCCTGCGTGACCTGCCGTCGATCAAGGGCAACGTCGACCTGCAGGCGCACATCGCCGAGTCGCTGGTCAACGACGAATTCGACATGACCATCTTCCAGGACAAGCCGATCGACCACGGCTGTGCCTCGCCCCTGCCCCTGCTGTGGCCGCACAAGCCGGATTGGCCCGGCACGGTGGTTCCGATCGCCATCAACGTGCTGCAGTTTCCGCTGCCCACGCCGCAGCGTTGCTGGCGGTTGGGCCAGGCCGTGCGCCGCGCGATCGAGTCCTATCCCGAAGATCTGCGCGTGGTCGTCGTGGGGACCGGCGGCCTGTCGCACCAGGTCCATGGCGAGCGCACCGGCTTCAACAACGAGGAATGGGACATGCGTTTCCTCGAACTGCTGGAGCATGACCCGGAGCAGCTCACGCGCATGCGGCACGCGGACTTCGTGCGGCTCGGCGGCGCGGAGAGCGTCGAGCAGATCATGTGGCTGGCGATGCGGGGCGCCATGGGGCCGAGCGTGCGCAAGCTCCACCAGAACTACTACCTCGCCACTACCACCGCGATGACGGTCGTGCTGTTCGAGGATGGCGCAGCGACCGCGCCGAGCCCCCACGCCGATTCGGAGGTGGCCGCATGAACCCGCAACTCCAGGGCATCGAGGACATTGCCGGCACCTACATCTTCGACCTGCGCACCAGCAACCGCACGCTGAAGCTCAACCGCTTCTTCTGGCAAATGATCGGCAAGCCCTGGCGCGATCGATTCGAGGCCGATCCCGAGCAACTCATGACCGAGGCCGGCCTGAGCGAGCGCGAGAAGGAACTCGTGCGCGCAAAGGACTGGCTCGGCCTGATCCAGCATGGCGCCAACTTCTTCGTGCTCGAGAAGTTCGCGCGCGTGTCGAAGACGACCAACCTGCACGTCTACGCCGAGATGCGCGGCGAAAGCTTCGAGGATTTCCTGAAGACCCGGCGCGTGCCCGACGCGCGATAGCGGGCCGGCCCCTTGGCCCGCGCAACGGGTGTCAGCTGGATGCTCGGCATGGGCCGTTTCGGCAGCCTCTTCGGCTCTGCGGTCGGTGGTCACGCGATAACGCGGTGGAGCAACTGCCATGAGCCGTCGCAGCCATCCCTTCGGCCTACCTCGCTTTGTGGTTGGCCGATGCGCAGGCCGCTGCCGATAATCGCGCTTCCGTGAAGGAGACCAACATGCCTGATGCGCAGTTGCACATCCCCGAGCCGAACCGCTACCCCATCATCTACGTGCGTGGTTTTGCGTTCGGTGTCGACGAGCGCGACGACACGGCCGCCGACCCGTACTGCGGATTCAACGTCGGCTCGACGGTCTACCGGGCCACTGCGGACAAGGAGCGGCCGAAGTCGTACTTCTTCGAATCGCCGCTCGTGCGCCTTTCTTCCGAGTACGGCTACCACGTGCTCTACAAGGACGGCATCGAGATTCTCGATCCCGCCTACGCGAGCGGCGATGCGGGCAGGAAGCGACTGCTCGAGGGCATTCCGATGGCCTCCATCGTCATCCATCGCTTCTATGACGCGGGATCGAAGCTGCGCGGCACGGGCGAGACTTCCTCGATCGTGGACTATGCGAAGGAACTCGCCAACCTCATCGCCATGGTGCGCGAACTGGTGCGTCCGACGGCGCGCGCGGCCGCCGAGGCCGATGGCAGGCACCCGACCGACGAGCAACTCGACGCGGACTTCCGCTGCTATCTCGTCGCCCATTCGATGGGCGGACTGGTGGTGCGCACCTTGCTGCAGAACGATGCCAACGACGTGCCGGAAATCGAGATCGACGACGTCAAGCGGCGTGTGCCGAAAGTACGGCAGTGCGTCGCCAAGGTCTTCACCTACGGCACGCCGCACAACGGCATCGACCTGGCCGGCTTCAACGTGCCGAACATGCCCGGCTTCCTGAAGGACGTCGGCACCTTCAATCGCGACACGATGCGGACCTATCTCGACCAGGTAGGCATCGGCCGCAACGTGAACTACCTGCCCGCGCACGTGATGCCGCCAGCTTCGCAATGGTTCTCGATGATCGGCACCAACCGCATGGACTACGAGGTGGCCAAGGGCTTGTCGCGTACCTTCGTCGGACGCGGCAGCGACGGGCTGGTGCGCATCGACAACGCGACGCTCTGGACCCAGGTCGAAGTCGACGGCAAGCCGGCCGACATGCCGGTGGCCTGCGCCTATGCGTACCGGTCGCACTCAGGCTACTTCGGCATCGTCAACAGCGAGGAAGGATTCCAGAACCTCGTGCGTTTCCTGTTCGGCAACTTCCGGATCGACCTGTGGCTCGACATTTCCGGCGTCACGCTGCCCGTGGCCCTGCAGGCCGAAGAGGCGAAAAACCGCAGGGTCGACGCGGTGTACCAGATGGAAATGGTCGTTTCCACACACGGCAAGACCTGGTCATTGAGCCGGCGCAAGGCCGAGGAAGACTCGCCCGCCTGCAGGACCTACCAGGACCTCAAGAACAAGACTGCCGCGGTGGAATGCGTTCACCTGTCCACGGTGTTCCTGACCAAGCGGGCGCGGGTCAAGGCAGACCAGCCGGGCATCTCGTACAGCGTGACACTGGGAATCCGCGCGCCGGACTACGAGGTGGCCAAGGCGTTCTGGCCCGACGGGCACTTCGAGGGCGTCTCGCTGTTCCGGGATTCGCTCATCGTGACGCTGTTCGATCCGCAGGACCTGCAGGACCTGGACACCAACCATGCCCCGACCGAGGACTGGATGGTCCGGATGAGTTGGGCAGAGCGCGGCGACCTCGCACCGGTGAGATTCAAGCCCGACGACATCACGAAACCCATCGTCGTGAAGGTGCCCCTTGCAGCGGCTTCCCCTGACATGACCGCACGCAATGGCGCAGTTGCGGCCACGCTGAGGATGGAAGCGCGCATCTGGCAATAGGCTTGGATCGTGCTCACGGCCGCGCCACCGAGAACTGCATCTTCTGCGGCTCGCGCAGTTCCGCGTCGCGGCAGATCGACAGCACCTTGCTCAGCACCTCGCGCGTGTCGCGCGGGTCGATCACGCCGTCGTCCAGCATGCGCGCGCTGGTGGTGAACACGCTCATCTGGCTGTCGAAGTGGTCGACGATGCGTTTCTCCATCGCATCGAGCCTGGCCTGGTCGACCTCCCCTTTGCGCTTCATCGCAGCCTCGGTGACGATCACCATGGTCTTCGCGGCCTGCTCGCCGCCCATCACCGCGGTCTTCGCGTTGGGCCACGAGAAGCAGAAGCGTGGGTGAAAGCCCCGCCCGCACATGCCGTAGTTGCCTGCGCCGAATGACGCGCCGCAATAGATGGTGATCTGCGGCACCGTGGCGTTGGTCACGGCCTGGATCATCTTGGAGCCGTGCTTGATCATGCCGGCCTCCTCGAAGTCCCTGCCGACCATGAAGCCGGTCGTGTTGTTGAGATAGAGGATCGGCGTCTTCGCCTGGCAGCAGGCCTGGATGAAATGCGTGGCCTTGGTCGCGCCGGGAACGTCGATGGGCCCGTTGTTCGTCACCACGCCGAGCGGCAGGCCTTCGATCCTGACGTGGCCGACGACCGTGGCGCTGCCGTAGTTCTCACCGAACTCGAGGAACTCGGAGTCGTCGGCGATGCGCGCGATGACCTGCTTCATGTCGACCGGGCGCTTGTGGTCCATCGGCATGATGCCGAGCAGTTCCTCGGCGTCGTAGCGCGGCGGCTTGAACTGGCGCGAGGGCGGCGCCGGCACGTCGCGGTTCCAGTCGATGGTGGCGAGGATCTCCCGTGCGATGCGGATGGCGTCGCGATCGTCCTCGGCCAGGTAGTCGCCGAGGCCGGAGATCGATGTGTGCATCACCGCGCCACCCAGTTCTTCCTCGGTCGCGACTTCGCCGGTGGCCGCCTTGAGCAAGGGTGGCCCTGCCAGAAAGGCCCGCGAGCGCCCGCGCACCATCACGATGTAGTCGGACAGGCCCGTCTGGTACGCACCGCCTGCCGTCGACGACCCGTGCGTGACGGTGATCACCGGCAAGCCTGCGGCCGAGATGCGCGCGAGGTTGCGAAACAGGCTGCCGCCGGTGATGAACTCCTCGACCTTGTAGGTCATGAGGTTCGCACCGGCGCTTTCGACGAGTTGCACGAACGGCAGCTTGTTTTCGAGCGCAAGTTCCTGCACGCGCAATTGCTTGGGAATGCCCATGGGCTGCAGCGCACCGGCGTCGATGCCGGAATCGGAAGCGCTGACCATCACACGCACGCCCGAGACCCAGCCGATGCCGGAGATGACGCCTCCGCCCGGCACGCTCTTTTCAAGGTCGGCGTCGTCGAGGCCGAGGCCAGCGAGCGAACTGATTTCAAGGAACGGCGTGCCCGGATCGAGCAACAGCGACAGGCGCTCGCGCGGCAGGAGTTGTCCCCGCTTCTCGAAGCGTTCGCGCGACTTGGCCGAGGTGGCGATGCTGCGCCGCTCGTACATGCGCACGCGCTCGATCAGCGCCAGCATGCCGGCGCGGTTGGCCTCGAAGGCCTCGCTGCCGGGGGAAATGGTCGACTCGATGGTTGACATGGGGTGATGCCTTGCCGGGATGGGGCGCGATGCGGATGGCGCAGCTTAGGCAAGCAAGCGCCTGATGGCTTGTGCGTAGTGGCTGTGGCCGGCCCCGGCGCGGCCTCCAGGCTAAAGCAACTCGATACCCGGCAGGCTCTTGAAGCAGGTCTCGCGCGTGATCTGTACAAAGTCGCCCAGCCAGGCGTGATGCGACGTCGCGGCGGTACACGCCATGTGCAATTCGCCGGTGAGCCCTTTCTTGCCAACGGGTCGCGCCGTGACGTAGCCGCGATCGAGATAGCCCTGCACGGCCCACAGCGGCAGCGCCGCGACGCCGCGTCCGCTGGCCACCAGTTGCAGCATGGCGACGGTCAGTTCGGTTGTCCGGCGGTGTGCGGGTGCGACGCCTGCCGGCTCCAACACCTGGCGCACGATGTCGAGCATGTCGTCGGGCACCGGGTAGGTGATGAGCGTCTGGTCTGCGAAGTGGCGCGCCGTCAGGAACGGCTTGGCGGCGAGCGGGTGGTCGTTCGCCAGCAACGCCATGATCTCGAAGCGAAACAGCGGGTGGTAGTCGACCGTCTCGTCCGCATCCTGTTCGGAAACGATGGCGACTTCGGCGCGGTCCTGCATCACCAGCGCGATGGGGTCCGGATGAAAGCCCGAGACGATGTCGAGTTCGATCTCGGGCCAGCGCAGGCGAAACGCGTCCATGGCCGGCATCAGCCAATCGAAGCAGGTGTGGCACTCCACCACGATGCGAAGCTGCCCTGCCCGGCCTGACGACAGGCGCGCAAGGTCGCGCTCGGCCTCGCCGATCAGCGGCAAGGTGCGATCCGCGAGTTCGAGCAGCCGCAAGCCGGCCGCGCTGAACCGCGGCGGCACGGACTTGCGTTCGAACAGCGCAAGTCCGAAATGATCTTCCAGCAACTTGATCTGGTGCGACAGCGCCGACTGCGTCAGATTGAGCAGTTGGGCGGCGCGAACCAGGCTGCCGGTATCGCGCAAGGCCGCCAGCGTGCGGAAGTGGCGGATCTCGAGAAGAGAGACGGTCATGAATGATTTTCACGTTGATGCGCAAAATGTTTCGTTTGAATCATATCGCCATCCTTGGGAACATCGGGGCATGACACGTACTCACACCCTCGGCTTTCCGCGCATCGGCGCCCATCGCGAACTGAAATTCGCTCTCGAAAAACACTGGCGCGGCGAGATCGACGCTGCTTCGCTCGAAGCCGTTGGCGCCGACTTGCGCGCCCGCCACTGGCAGGCACAACGCGATGCCGGACTCGACTTCGTCACCGTCGGCGACTTCGCGTTCTACGACCACGTCGCCAATCACATCCAGTTGCTCGGCTGCGAGCCGGCACGCTTCGACTTTGCCGCCGAGCCGGAACTGGCGCGCTACTTCACGATGGCGCGCGGCGTGGCCGACGAGGCCGGCCAGGAAGGCTGCGCGCACGGTGACCATGGCCACAGCCATGGAACCTATGCGCTCGAGATGACGAAGTGGTTCGACACCAACTACCACTATCTCGTGCCCGAGTTCACCGCAAGCACGCGCTTCGGATTGAATTCGGTGCGCCTCTTCAACGAGGTCGCCCAAGCCCAGAAGCTCGGCCACAAGGTCAAGGCCGTCCTGCTGGGTCCGTTGAGCTTTCTCTGGCTCGGCAAGGAAAAGCAGGCCGGGTTCGACAGGTTCTCGCTGCTGGATGCACTGTTGCCGGTCTATGAGCAGGTACTCGCGCGGCTGAAGGCGCTCGGCGTCGAATGGGTTCAGGTTGACGAGCCGATCCTGGGCCTGGACTTGCCCGACGCCTGGCGCAATGCTTTCGAGCGCAGTTATTGGCAGCTCGCGCGCAGCGCGCCGAAGCTGCTGCTCGCCACCTACTTCTCTCCGCTCGCGGACAACCTTCGCCTCGCGTGCCAGTTGCCCGTGGCAGGCCTGCATGTCGACGCGGTGCGCGCGCCCGATGAACTCACCGGCGTGGCGGACTGGTTGCCGGCGCACAAGGTGCTTTCGGTCGGCATCGTGGATGGGCGCAACATCTGGCGCGCCGACCCGGATGCGGCGCTCCAGCGCCTGCAGCCCGTCGCCGACAAGCACAAGGGCGAGCTATGGATCGCACCATCGTGTTCGCTGCTGCACGTCCCCTTCAGCCTGGGGGCGGAAACGAAGCTCGACACGGAGATCAAGTCCTGGCTCGCCTTCGCCGTCGAGAAGCTGGACGAACTGCGCGTACTGCGTGCGGCGCTGGACGGCGATGGCGCATCGGTCGAAACCGAATTGGCCGCGGCGCGCAAGGCTGCGGCGGCACGCCGCGGCAGCCCGCGCGTGCACCGTGCCGATGTCGCGCTGCGCCTGGCCAGGACCTTGGCGAGCGACGACAGGCGCGTCTCGGGCTTTGCGCAACGCCAGGTCGAACAACGCGCGCGCTTCGCCCTGCCGCCATTGCCGACCACGACCATCGGCTCGTTCCCCCAAACCGCCGCGATCCGCGCCGCCCGCGCCGCCTTCAGGCGCGGCGAGCTCGATGCCGGCGGCTACCGCGAAAAGATGCAGGCCGAGATCGCGCTGGCCGTGCGCAAGCAGGAAGAACTCGGCATCGACGTCCTGGTGCACGGCGAGGCCGAACGCAACGACATGGTCGAGTACTTCGGCGAGCAACTCGACGGATTCGTCTTCACCGCCAACGGATGGGTGCAGTCGTACGGATCGCGTTGCGTGAAGCCGCCGGTGATCTTCGGCGACGTGGCGCGTCCGAAGCCGATGACGGTCGAGTGGACGGCCTACGCGCAAAGCCTCACCAGGCTGCCGATGAAGGGCATGCTGACCGGCCCCATCACCATCCTCCAATGGTCCTTCGTGCGCGACGACCAGCCGCGCAGCGTCACGACCGAGCAGATCGCCTGGGCCATCCGCGACGAAGTGGTCGACCTGGAAAAGGCAGGCATCGGCATCATCCAGATCGACGAGCCGGCCATCCGCGAAGGCTTGCCGCTGCGGCGCGCGGGCTGGAAGAACTACCTCGAAGGCGCGACGCGATCGTTCCGCATCAGCGCATCGGGTGTGGCCGATCGAACCCAGATCCACACCCACATGTGCTATTCGGAGTTCAACGACATCCTGCCCGAGATCGCGGCGATGGATGCCGACGTGATCACGATCGAGACCAGCCGCTCGGACATGGAACTGCTACGCGGTTTCGGTGACTTCAAGTACCCGAACGAGATCGGCCCCGGCGTCTACGACATCCACTCGCCGCGCGTGCCGACGACCGAGGAGATGGTCCGGCTGATGCGCAAGGCCGCGGCGGTGGTGCCGCCTGTCAACCTGTGGGTCAATCCCGACTGCGGGCTCAAGACCCGTGGCTGGCCCGAGACCGAAGCCGCGCTGGCCAATATGGTGGAGGCGGCCAGGGTGTTGCGCGGCGAGCTTGCAAGGGTTGCCGCGCCATAGCGCCGTCGGTAAAGGTCGGTATATGCTCCGTTTTCCCGGCCGACGAAGTGCCGCAGCGCACCTCCAATGCAAAAGCACTACCTCACTCCACTGTTCGTACCCACTTCGATCGCCGTGTTCGCCGGGGCGATCCGGCAAGCCGAAGACGACAACTGGCATTCGACCGCCATCCGGCACGCGCTGGAGGCCGGTGGCTTCGAAGGCACTCTGGAATACCTGGACGTGCATACCAGCGGAACGCTGGGGGACCTGGCGCAGGCGCGTGCCGACCTGGCGATCATCGCGCTGCCGTCGCGGGACATTCCGGCCGCCCTGGGCATCGCGGCCCGGCTGAGTTGCCGATCTGCATTGGTCGTCTCGTCCGGCATCGGTGCGGAGGAAGCCGCCGAGTTGCGAAGAGTGGCCAGCCGCGAAGGCATTCATCTGCTGGGACCGAACTCGCTCGGGCACCAGCGGCCCGCGCTTCGACTCAACGCGAGCACGGTCGGCGCGCTCGCCGCCGCAGGCCCGCTGGCGCTGGTATCGCAGTCCGGCGCGTTGACGGCAGCGATGCTCGATTGGGCGCGCCATAACGCGGTGGGTTTCTCCAGCGTGGTCTCGCTAGGGCCGCATACGGCGCTGAACATCGCGGACGTGCTGGACTTCCTGGCCGACGACAGCGAAACCCACAGCATCGTCGTGTACCTCGAAGGCATTTCCGAGGCCCGGCCCTTCATCAGTGCGCTTCGCTCGGCCGCCCATGCCAAGCCGGTCGTGGTGCTCAAGGCGGGCCGAAAACCGGCCGGCAACGAGGCCGCGCATACCCACAGCGCGGCGACCGTGGGCAGCGACGACGTGTTCGAGGCAGCGCTGCGACGCGCAGGCGCGGTACGGGTGCGGTCGTTCGTCGAATTGTTTTCCGCAGCCATGTGCCTGGCCTCGCGCTATCGGCCGGTGGGTCCGCGGCTTGCCATCGTCACCAACGGCGGCGGTCCGGGCGTGCTCGCGGCGGACTGGGTCAACGAGATCGGCCTGCATCTCGGCAAGCTCTCGGCCGAGTCGGTCGAGAAACTGAAGCCCCTGCTTCCCACGCATGCAACGCTGACGGATCTGGTCGATCTCTCCGAGGAGGCCGGGGCGGCGCACTATCGGAGCGCCATTGACGTCGCCGCGGCCGACAAGCAGGTCGACGGCGTGCTGGCGATCTATTCGCCCAAGGCCGGCGCAGACGCCGCCGCCGTAGCGCAAACCCTGGCCGAGGTTCCGCGGCCGATGAACAAGCCGCTGCTGGCGTGCTGGATGGGCGATGCCACGGTGGGCGCCGGCCGCAGCGTGCTGATCGAATCGTCGATCCCGACCTTCCGGGCGCCGGAGGCTGCGGTCGGCGCCTTCGGCAACATCGCTTCGTTCTATCAGAACCAGATGCTCTTGCAGCAGACGCCGCCGCCGTTGTCTGCGCTTGCAAAGCCCGACATCGAAGGCGCGCGGCTGCTGATCGACAGCGTGCTGGCCGAACGCCGCACGGTGCTGACCGAGATGGAATCGAAGACGCTGCTCTCGTCGTTCCACATCCCGATCACGCGGACGATGCTGGCGCGCAGCGCCAACGAGGCGATGATGATCGCCACGCAAGTGGGTTTTCCGGTGGCGCTCAAGATCGACTCGCCCGACATCAGCCACAAGTCCGATGTCGAGGGCGTCGCGCTGAACATCATGAACGGCGCCGGCGCACGCGACATGTTCAACGAATTGATGGAGCGCGTGGCGCGGCTGGCGCCCACGGCGCACATTCATGGCGTGACCGTCCAGAAGATGGCGGGCGCGCGGCGCGGCCGGGAGATCTATGTCGGGCTCGTCACCGACGACCCGTTCGGCCCGGTGATCGTGTTCGGCGCCGGCGGCACCATGATCGAACTCCTCAACGACCGTGCCATGGAGTTGCCGCCGCTCAATCAATTCCTTGCGCGCCGGCTGATCGAACGTTCCCGCGTCGCGCACACGCTGCGCGAATGGCGAGGCGCCAGTCCGGTCGACATGGAAGCGCTGGAACACGTGCTGCTGCGTGTGTCGGAAATGGTTTGCGAACTGCCCGAGCTGCGGGAGATGGACATCAACCCCATCATCGTGGACGAATCCGGTGCCGTGGCGGTCGATGCCCGCATCGTCGTAGGCAGCTCGCCGCAGGCGGTCAGCGGATACGCCCGCGGATACCAGCATCTGGCGATCCTCCCCTACCCTGCACGCTATCAGCGCGAATGCGTGATGCGCGGCGGCGGCACCTGCACCATTCGCCCGGTTCACCCCGACGACGCGGACATGCTTCAGAACTTCGTGCGGGAACTGTCGCCCGAGAGCCGGTGGTTCCGCTTCGTTTCGCAGTTCCACGAGTTGCCGCCGTCGATGCTGTCGCGCTTCACCCTGATCGACTATGACCGCGACATGGCGCTGGTGGCGGTCGTCCAGGAGCGCAGCGTGGCGGACGACGGCACCGTCAAGGAAACCGAATCGATCGTCGGCGTGTCGCGCTACGCCACCAATCCGGACAAGGCGAGCTGCGAGTTCTCGCTGGTGGTGGCCGACACGCACAAGCGCAAGGGCCTGGGCTCGCGGCTGATGGAGGGCATCATGGACGTGGCCCGGGACAAGGGCTTGTCCGAAATGGACGGGCTCGTCCTGTCCAGCAACCACGACATGCTCAAGCTCATGCGGCACATCGGCTTTACAGTGAAGCAATTCCCCGAGGATCCGGAGTTCAGGCTGGTGACGTACAGCCTGTAGGGGCGCGCCGGGCCTTCCCCGCTCGGTGCTCTTCTCCGTGCTCTTTCTACCGCCCGCCCTGTCCGTGGAGGTGTCCGATGAAGCGAGCCCTTCAGTCGATCGTCCTGGTGCTGAGCCTGTTGCCTCTTTCGGTGGGCACGCTGGGCTTGCTCTTCGGGGTCGAGTTCTACATTCCCGTCGAGGCAGCGAATCCGAACCTCGACAGCCAGTTCCGGTTTGCGTCCGGCTGGGACGTCGGCCTGGCCTTCATCATCTGGTGGATCGTGCCGCAGATCGAGCGGCAAACCGCCTTGTTCAGGATCGTGAGCCTGGCCGTCTTCCTCGGCGGCCTCGGCCGGCTGGCTGCGTGGCACTTCACCGGGAGACCCGCGACCGCCGTGGTGCTGGTCGCGGTCATCGAGTTGCTGGTGCCCGCGCTCATTCCGTGGCAAGCCAGGCTTGCGCGGCAGGCTGAACTCGCCGCGCAGCCTCGAGCGGCACCCTGAAGCGCCGGCCACGCGCCGCGCCCGGACGGCCTTCTCGTCCAATTTGTGGACGCCACGTTATCGACGTAGTAATACTTTGCGCGTATGCTTGACGACGATCCTGCTTGTTGATCGCAAGACGCTGAAATCCCGGTTTTTTTTCTATACAAGAAGACCGAAGGACCAGGCGATCTTGCGGCGGAGGGCGACTGGTGGTTCAACCCTTCGACATCGACATCCACCGCGGAGATCGTATGGACCTGAGACGGGAACAACTGGCTGACGGCGTCGAGAAGATCAGCCTGGTTGGACGAATGGACAGCATCGGCGGGCATGACATCGACAACCGCTTTGCAGCGGTCGTGGCATCCCGAAAGCTTCTCGCCGTGGTCGACATGTCCGAGGTGTCGTTCCTGGCGTCCATCGGCATTCGCACGCTGGTCGTCAATGCCAGGGCCCAGTCGTCGCACGGTGGCGGAATGGTCCTGGCAAGCCCGCAACCCCTTGTGGCGGAGGTGCTCAAGATGGCAGGCATCGACACGATCATCCCCGTGTACCCCGACGTCGACTCCGCCTTCAGCGCGCTGATGGCATCCTCCGAAAGCCGCTGATGTCCTCCAACGGAGGGGAGCCCGAGGCTTCCCTGATCGTCGGCAGCGAACTGCGCGAACTCCCGCGCGTGAACGCCTGGGTGCAAGACTGGGCCGAGCGCCAGCACCTTCCGGAAAAGGTCGCGCACAACCTCGACCTGTGCTCGACCGAGGTTGTCACGAACATCATGACCCATGCCTGCAGCGACGGCGCGCAGCGCATCCTGCTGCGGCTGGGCTGGCAAGGCGACGACATCGCCCTGGAGGTCGAGGACGAGGGCCTCAAGTTCGATCCGCGGCAAGTCGCCACGCCCCCGCATGCCACCAGCCTGCAGGACGCGCGCATCGGCGGCTGGGGCATCCCCATCGTTCGCCGCTTCTCCGACGGCGTGCAGTACCGCTACGAAGACGGCCGCAATTGCCTGACGCTCCTGTTCCGGCCGACGGCGCCGCCCTAGCATGAATCACCCCCGAAGCGCCTGCGGCGCCTCCCCCTCGAGGGGGCGATACCGACGGCCCGGCGAAGCCGGTTCCGCGGTATCCCTGGCATCCGATGGTGCCGGTTTCAGTCGTCGCGGGTCACCTTCGACCCACCGTTCTCCCACTCAACCAACCGAGGAGTTTCCCAATGGCACAAGCAGCCAAATCACCAACAATCGACGTGCAGACCGCCATGGCGGCGCAGGCCGCGATGGGCGGCCAGACCAACGGCAGCGGCGGCGAAGCGTCCGGTGTCGACAAGATGCGCGAGTTGCTGTTCGGCAACCAGATGCAGGATTACGACAAGCGCTTTTCCATCCTCGAGGAGCGCTTCCAGCTCAGGATGCGCGACATGGAGGCGGAGTCGTCCCGCAGCCTGAGCAGTCTTGAATCCACGATCAAGAAGCAGCTCGAATCGGTCGCCGGCCAGTTCCGCGAGGAAAAGGACCTGCGTGCGGATGCCGACAAGGAACTGGAGCGCAGCCTGCGCGACCACACACAGGCACTTGAAAAGCGCCTCGCCCAGTTGTCCGACCAACTCGCGCGCCACGAGCGCGATTTCACGGACCGCCTGGGCCATGAGGTGCAGGGCCTGCGCGACGAGATGCGCAAGCGCCAGGACGACTCGCGGGCCACCATGGAGCGCATGTTCTCCGAACTCAGCAACGTCAAGACCGACCGCAACCTGCTCGCCGGGCTGTTCGTCGAAATTGCCAAGTGCCTGAACCAGGACGTGTCGCCGAAGAGCGGCAACGGCGGCGGTTGAACCCCGCGGCGACCGCCCGAGGTCAACCCATGCGGCAGGACGCTGGAGCTGCGGCGCCGTGAACGCGCGCCTGTCGCTTGCCGCGACGAGCGCGACCCGCAGCGCGGCCGAACAGGACCAGAGCCGGCGGTTGGCCGGCCTTCTGCTGGAGTTGGCGCGCTGCGTCAACCCGGACATCGCTGTCGAGCTTCCTCCAGTCCGCCTGGAGGAAGACCCGCGCATGGACGCGCTGCGCGACGTGCTGATGGAGCGCGAGAAGGCAGCGCTGGCGCGGCTGCAGCAGAAGTTCGACGACCCGCGCGAGTTCGCCGATGCGGTGGGGTCGGTGCTGCCAGCCGCCTTCACGTTGGCGGCTGCGCGCAGCGACCACCTCGGACAGGTGATCGCGCCCACCGTCGAGCGCGCGACCCAGGCGTCGATCCGCAAGAATCCGCGCACCATGGTCGACATCCTGTACCCCGTCATGGGGCCGGCGATTCGCAAGGCCATCGCCGAGACCCTCGACGGCTCGCTCCAATCGCTCAACCAGGCGCTCAAGTACAGCCTGTCGTGGCGCGGGCTCAAGTGGCGCATCGAGGCATGGCGCAGCGGCACGACCTTCGGCGACGTGGTGCTCAAGCACACGGCCGTGTACCGGGTCGACCACATCTTCATGATCCACCGCAAGACGGGCCTGCTGATCTCGCACGTGGCCCGGGACGATGCGACGACGCAAGACCCGCAGCTCGTGTCGGCCATGCTGTCCGCCATCCAGGATTTCGTGCGCGATTCGTTCGACGAATCCGCCAGTGGCGGCACGAACAGCGGCGGCATCGACACCCTGCGCCTGGGCGACATGTTGCTGTGGATCGAGGAAGGTCCGTCGGCCTTCCTGGCCGCGGTGGTGCACGGCAATCCGCCGCCGTCGCTGCGCATTCGCCTGCGGGAAGCGCTGGCCGCGATCCACGAGGAATGGCGCACGCCGCTCGAGGAATTCGAAGGCGATACCGAGACCTTCGACGAGGCCGGGCAGCGGCTGCGGCCTTGCCTCATCTCCCAGGAAGCCGAGCATCACAGGAAGTTCTCGCCGCTGCTGTGGATCATCCCGCTGGCGCTGCTGATCGCGCTGGGCTACTGGCTCACGCAGCGCGTCATCGAAAGCCGGCGCGTCGACAGCTACGTCGAGGCGCTGCAGGCACAACCGGGCATCGTCGTGACGAATGCCGACCGCCGCAGCGGCAAGTGGCTGGTGTCCGGCCTGCGCGACCCGCTGGCCGCCCAGCCGGAAGAATTGCTCGCGAAAACCAAGCTCGACCCGACCCGCATCGTCGGCCGGTGGGAGCCCTACCAGGCGCTGCATCCGGCCATCATCCTGAAGCGCATGCAAGCGACGCTGAATCCGCCGCCGACTGTCATCCTGACCCAGGACCCGAGCGGCGTTCGCGCCACCGGCACCGCACCCCAATACTGGATGGAGAAGGCGCGCGCCTTCCTGCTCACCCTGCCTGCCGGTGCGCCGAAGATCGATCTCAGCGCCCTGCAGGACGTGCAGGACCCGGACTACCTGCGCCTGCACGACGCCATCGAGGCCCGCCTGATTCACTTCGAGAACAACGTCGCGCGACCCAGCGCCAGCCAGGAACCCGCACTCGACGGCGCCGCTGCGGAAATGCGCGAGCTGATCCAGGTGTCGCGCAACCTCGGCTTCCCGGTGAAGGTAACGATCGTCGGCCACGCCGACGCCACCGGCAAGGAAAACTCCAATCTGGCCCTCAGCTTGGGCCGTGCCGAAGTCGTGCGCTCCATGCTGCGGGCGCGCGGCGTCGATCCGCTTATGCTCGCCGTTCGTGGTGCCGGTCCGCTGGAGCCATTGCGACCCGGCGCCAGCGTGGACGAACTGTCGATGAACCGGCGTGTGTCCTTCGTCGTCAGCACTGGCGAATAGAACGAGTACAAATGCTCCAGAAAAAAATCTGCCTCCTCGGCGCGTTCGGCGTGGGAAAAACCAGCCTGGTCCGCCGCTACGTCGACACCATCTTCTCGGATGCCTACCTCACCACCGTCGGCGTGAAGATCGACAAGAAGGTCATGACGGTCGGCACCGAGGAAATGGCGTTGATCCTGTGGGACATCGCCGGCGAGGACGCGGTCGCGGCCGTGCGGGTGAGCTACCTGCGTGGCGCTGCCGGCTATCTGCTGGTGATCGATGGCACGCGGCCGGAAACCCTGGACACCGCGGCGTCGATCCAGTCGCGCATCACCGCCGAGATCGGATCCGTGCCCTTCATCGCCCTGCTCAACAAGGCGGACCTCGTGGAGGACTGGGCCATCGCGCCGGAGCGCGTCCAGGAACTGGAAGCGGCTGGCTGGACCTTCAAGCGCACCAGCGCCAAGACGGGCGACAGCGTCGAGGCCGCCTTCGAGGCACTGGCGACGCGCCTGGCGAAGTAGCAGTCAACATGCTGGACCTGCCCGCGCGGATCTCCGACTCGCTCCTGCTCCTGATCGATGCGCAGCGCGTGCTCGCGCACCTGGTCGTGGACGACTCGCAGAACCTGGTGCAGGCCGGCGGCCACCTGGCGCACTACGGGCTGGACAACCTCGAATTCGGCGTCCCCGCTGGCGAACAGATCCCCTTGCTGGAAGGCATGCTGCCATTGGTCGAGACGCCCTTCCTCATACGTTCCATGGCCATGCCCAGCGGGCGCGTCGCGGACATCCACTTCTTCGCGGACGACGGGGACGGCACCGTCTGGGTGCTTCTGCTCGACGTGACGGCCGAATGGGAAGAAACCCGGCTGGTGCAGCAGAAGGCCTACGACATGACCTTGCTGAGCCAGCGCGAAGCCAGGCTGATCGCGCAACTCGAAGCCGCCAACCAGGAGCTGACACGTGCCCACAGCGACCTCGCCGCGTCCCGCGAAGCCCTGCAACTCACGCACGACCGGCTGCAACTGGAACTGCGCGACGCCGAGCGCTACGTTCGCGCCGTCCTGCCGAACCCGCTCTCGGAACCCTTCACGGTGGATTGGCGCTTCGTCCCCTCGACCGAACTGGGCGGCGATTCGTTCGGCTACCACTGGGTCGACTCCGAGCACCTGGCGATCTACCTGATCGACGTCTGCGGCCACGGCGTGGGTTCGGCCCTGCTGTCTGTGGCGGTCGCTGACACGCTGCGCTCGGAGGCATTGCAGAAGACCAATTTTCGAAGCCCCGCGGAAGTGCTCACCGCGCTGAACCAGGCCTATCAGATGGAGCGTCACGGCGAGCTGTTCAGCACGGTCTGGTACGGCGTGTACCACCGTGCCACCAGCACCCTGCGCTACGCGTCCGCCGGCCATCCGCCGGCGATCCTGGTGAGCGGGCCTTGCGACGCCGTTTGCGAGGGCCGGCCCCTGCAGGCATCGGGCGCCTGCATCGGGCTCTCGCCCGCTGCCCGCTACCAGGAACACCAGTCGATGCTGCAGTCCCCTGCCCGGCTGTTCGTGTTCAGCGACGGCGCCTACGAGATCACGCGGCCGGACGGCTCGATGCTGGAGTTCTCCGCCTTCACGGAGATGCTCACCCGTCCGGTCCGCAACGGAAAGTCCGAGTTGGATAGCCTGCTCGAGTTTGCCCGGGACGCGCATGGCCCCGGCGCGCTCGAGGATGACTTCACGATCATCAAGATGGCGCTGTGATCTGAAGCCGGGGAGGATGACCGGGCGGCTGAAGGATCGCGACTGCGGGGCTCGACACGCCCGAGCCGAAGGCCGACAAGCTCGCCTTCGGCTATGTGCACGACCTGTCGAAGCGCCCCGGGCTACCGCGCGGACCGCGGATACGGGTATGACTTCGGGATCCGGCACGCGTCCGGATGTCGGCGCAGCCAGGGCTGCGATTCGGGTTCGGTCCTCGCGCGGACCGGCCCTGAATGCGCCTGGTAGCGATCACGCGCGCCAGACGCCCGCGGACCCGGCGGCGCCCTCCAGCGCCGCCTTGACCGCCTCCGTGTGCTCGCCGCGCCCGGGCAGCGGCCGCGGCATCACCGCCTGGCCATCGAAGCGCGGCGCAGGCCTGGTCTGCAGCAGGCCATCGCGCTCGAAATAGATGTCGCGCGCAACGTTGTGCGGATGCTGAGCCGCCTCGACGGGGCTCAGCACCGGGCCGAAGCACACGTCGGTGCCTTCCAGCAGGGCGCGCCATTCATCGCGCGTGCGGCTGGCAAAGAGCTCGGTGAAATGCGCGTGCATCTCGCCCCAGCGCGCGCGGTCCCACTGCTTGCCGGAGAAGCGCGCATCGTCGCGCAGACCGAGCTTTTCCATCAGCAGCGCATAGAACTGCGGCTCCAGCGAGCCCAGCGTGACGAAGTGACCGTCGGCGCATCGGTAGGTGGCGAAGAAGTGCGCGCTGTCGTGCATGTTCTCGCCGCGCGCGCCGGTGACCAGGCCCTTTTGGCGCGACGCCAGGATGAGTTGCATCATGTGCGCCGAGCCGTCCACGATCGAGGCGTCGACAACCGTGCCCTGGCCTGTGGCGCGCGCCTTCAGGATGCCCGAGAGGATGCCGACCGCCAGGTACAGCGCGCCGCCGCCGACGTCGCCGATCAGGGTGATGGCCGACTGCGGCGGCTCGGCCGGCGTGCCGTTGTAGTAGAGCGCGCCCGACAGCGAGATGTAGTTGTTGTCATGGCCCGCGGCTTGCGCGAGGGGACCGGTCTGGCCCCAGCCGGTCATGCGGCCATAGACCAGGCGCGGGTTGCGAGCGGCGCACTCCTCGGGGCCCAGGCCCAGGCGTTCCATCACGCCGGGACGCATGCCTTCGATCAGGGCGTCGGCGTCCTCGATGAGCTTGAGCACCAGTTCGCGGCCCTCCGGGGTCTTCAGGTCCGCTACCACCGAGCGCTTGCCGCGGTTGAGCATGGTGGACTGGGCGTCGGGCGCGGCCTCGCGTTCCACCGCGATGACATCGGCACCCAGGTCGGCCAGGTGCATGGCGCAAAAGGGGCCGGGGCCGATACCGGCGATTTCGACGATCTTGATTCCAGAAAGCATGGGCAGGGTCTCGTGGTTTGAGTTCGCCGCCAAGGATGGCGGCGCATCGCATTCTCGTCACCCGCCCTGATGGCTAGCCCCGCTCTCTCGCGACGCACGAAAAACCCAGGACGAGCACGGCGAAGTCTGTTCGTGGGCACCCGCGGAACCGGCTTTGCCGGGCCGCCGGGTGCGCCCCCTGGAGGGGGAGGCGCCGCAGGCGCTTCGGGGGTGATTAATCAGTCGAACACGATCACGCCGCGGGCATTGCGGCCGTGCACCAGGTCGTCGAAGGCCTGGGGCGCATCCTCGATGCGATAGCGCTTGGTGATGAGTTCGTCCAGCTTCAGCTTGCCGGCCTGGTAGAGCGACACCAGACGCGGGAAGTCGTAGCGCGGACGGGTCGAGCCGTAGAAGCTGCCTTTCAAGGTCTTTTCCTCGAACGCGAAGCTGGCAGTGCGCAAGGTGGTGGTGTTGTCGGGCCGGGCCACGCCGACGACCACGGCGGTGCCGCCGTTGCGCAAGCACGCATAGGCCTGCGCCACGATCTCGCCATGGCCCACGCATTCGAAGGCGTAGTCGGCGCCGCCGCCGGTGAGCTTGCACAAGTCCTTCACCAGGTTCTCGGTCTTCGACGAATCGATCACATGGGTGGCGCCGAACACCTTGGCCATCTCCAGCTTGCTGGCCAGCATGTCGACCGCCACGATCATGTTGGCGCCTGCGCTCTGGCAGCCCTGGATGGTCGACAGGCCCACGCCGCCTGCGCCGAATACCACGCAGATGGATCCCGCCTCGACCTTGGCGGTGTTGCAGGCTGCGCCCCAGCCGGTCATGACGCCGCAGCCGATCAGGGCGCAGCGGTCCAGCGGCACGCCGGGGGTGATCTTCACCACGCTGTTCTCGTGCAAGGTGGCGTATTCGGACATCACGCCGCAGCCCGCCATCACGCCGAGCGGCTGGCCCTGGGCGTCACTGGTGCGCTGGTGGCCGCCCAGCAGCTTGCCAGGCGGGGTGGTCTTGCTGGTTTCGCACAGGTTGGCGCGGCCGGTGACGCAATAGCGGCACTGGCCGCAGGTGTTGACGAAGCTGCTGATGACGTGGTCACCCACCCTGAGGCCGGTGACGCCCTCGCCCACCTGGTGCACCACGCCCGCGCCTTCGTGGCCGAGGATGACGGGTGCCGGCAGGGGCAGCGTGCCGTTGGTCACCGACAGGTCGCTGTGGCACACGCCGCAGGCCGCCATCCTGATCATGACCTCGCCGGGGCCGGGCGAATCGACCAGGATGTCTTCGACCTGGACTGTCTTGCCGTCGCCGCGATAGACGACGGCCTTGGATTTCATCTGCATTTCTGGAAGCTCTCTCGATGGAAGTGAATTCGGGCCGGCCTCAGCCGACCATGGTTTGGATGGCGGTGTACTCCAGCAGGCCCTCGACGCCGTTCTCGGCGCCGATGCCCGACTGCTTGCGGCCGGCAAAGGGGGACTGCGGATCGAGAAGATGCAGGCTGTTGATCCACACGGTGCCCGTCTCCAGGCGGGCGCCGATCGCGCGGGCCTGCTCGACGTCGCCGGACCAGACCGAGCCGCCCAGGCCGAACTCGCTGTCGTTGGCGCGGCGCACGACCTCGTCGACGTCGGAGAAGCGCAGCAGCGGCACGATCGGACCGAAAGGTTCCTCGACCACCACGCGCGCGTCGTCGGGCGGGTTGTCCACCACCGCCGGCGGAATGAAATAGCCCGGGCCTTCAGGCACCTCGCCGCCGGCCAGGAAGCGGTGGCCGGCCGTCTTCGTGGCGGCGATGAGTTCCTTCACCCGCTCGTACTGCGGGCGGTTCTGCACCGGACCGAGCATCACGCCTTCGCGCGTGCCCGGACCCATCAGCACCGCATGGGCCGCGGCCGCGAAGGCCTGCGCGAAGGCGTCGTAGATGGCGTCGTGCACGTAAATGCGCTTGGCGGCGATGCAAACCTGGCCGGAATTGAGGAAGGCACCCATGAAGAGCTTCCGTGCGACCTTTGCCGGATCGACGTCGGGCATCACGATGGCTGCGTCGTTGCCGCCAAGCTCGAGCGTCACGTGCTTGAGCGTGGGCGCCGCCGACGCCATGACGCGCCGGCCGGTGGCGGTCGAGCCGGTGAAGGCAACTTTGGCAATGCCGGGGTGTGCCGTGAGCCACGGGCCGAGTGCGTCGCCGCCGCAGAGCACGTTGAACACGCCGGGCGGGAACAGGTTGGCCGCGAGTTCGCCCATGCGCAGCGTCGCCAGCGGCGTGAAGGGAGACGGCTTCAGGATCACCGTGTTGCCGGCCATCAGCGCCGGCGCCAGCTTCCAGAACGCGAGCATGAGCGGGAAGTTCCAGGCGGCGATGGCCGCCACCACGCCGAGCGGCACGCGGCGGGTGGTCCAGGCCATGCCGGACTTGTCGGTGCGCTCGGCCACAGGCAACGCCATCTGCGCGAAGCTGCGGCACCAGTGCACGCAGCCGAGTACTTCGGACTTGGCCATGGCAAGCGGCCGGCCCTGCTCGCGCGTCAGCAACAGCGCGAGTTCATCGGCATGTTCGAGGACGCGGGCTGCCAGTGTCTCGAGGCGCTCGCGTCGATGGGCTTGCGTGGTGCGACTCCAGCCACTGAAAGCGGCCTGGGCGGCTTGCACGGTGGCATCGAGCAATTCGGACGTGCAGTCGGGCACGTGGGCAATGACTTCTTCCGTCGCCGGGTCGAGCACCGGCAGCGTGCCGGGCAGATCGAGGAGCTGGCCGTCGGATAGCGGCCTGAAGGTGGCGGACATGGTTTCCATTTCTCTACTGATTGCAAAACGGTGAACGGGTGGCTCGGGGCTTGATCGCGCTCGTCCAGCACGCCGCGCGCACCGCGGAAGTGGTCGGCATGGCTGTGCGTGTAGATCAGCCCCGTGACCGGGCGGTCGCCGCGGTGCGATCGCGCAGGCTCCAGGCCACACGGCCCTTGCAGTCCACGATGTGCGCGTCGGGAATGGTCGCAATGAAGCAACGGTGCGCGTTCTCGCGGTTCTGGCCGGCGCCTGCGAGCGGCGTTGGCTGGTCGGTGATGTTCATGGGGGTCGTTGGATGAAGTCGGCGAGCACGCACTCGATGCGCTGCAGAGCCCAAGTGAAACAGGCGCGCCCGCCGCACCCACCACCCGATGTGGGTGAAAGGGCAAACCCCTATTTGCCGGCAGGACGCAACCGGAGCACTCGCGCATGTGGCGGGTCGAGCGAGGAGCGCGGCCTGAAGCCCGCGCATCGGGGATTGCCCTTCCGGATTTGCCCTTCCGGGATTGCCCTCTACCCGCCACGGGTGGTGCCCGGAGGCGCGCGGCCGCGCAACCTGCCGCGATGACTACCTCTTCCGCACAAAAAGCATCGCCGTCCATGGACACGCCCTCGACATCCCCTGCCAGCCAAGGCATGCCGCAGACCTTGCGCATGCGGCGCCCCGACCGCGACGCCCGGTCCTTCCTGCGCTGGTTCAACCTGGTGCCGGCCCGCTTCGAGAACCGTTCGGTCGAGATGCAGCGGCAGATGTGGCGCCTGATGGCCCTGGCCATGGGCCGCCGGCCCGAAGTGGAATCGGTGCGCACCGTGACCATCGACGGACCGGGCGGCGCGATCGAATTGCGCGTCTTCGCCCCGGGGGGCGCCACCCGCGCGCGCCCGGCTTTCCTGTGGTGCCACGGCGGCGGCTTCATCGTCGGTGGCCTGGACTCCGCCGACTCGATCTGCCGCACCATCGCGCTCCGCGCGGACTGCGTGGCCATCGCGGTGCGCTACCGGCTCGCGCCCGAGCATTCGCTCACGGCCAGCCGGGAGGACTTCCTGGCGGCGCTCGAATGGGTTGCCGCGCACGGTGCCAAGTTGGGCATCGACACCAGCCGCCTGGCAATCGGCGGCGATTCCGCCGGCGGCAACATCTGCGCCGCGGTGGCGCAGCGCATCGCGCGCGACAACGGGCCGAGGCTGTGCCTCCAGGTGCTCGCCTATCCCGCGACCGACCTGGTCGAGGAATTCCCTTCGCTGGAAGAGAACGCGAACGGCTACCTCATCAACGAGCACATGCTGCGCGGCATCATGAAGCGCATCGGCGAAGTGCCCGATGCGCACGACCCCTGGCTTTCGCCGCGCCGCGAGCCCGACCTGAAGGGCCTGCCGCCGGCCCTGGTCGTCAGCGCCGGCTTCGATCCGATCCGTGACGATGGACTGGACTACACCGCCCGGCTGCGTGTCGCCAAGGTGCCGGTGGAGTTGCTGCACTACGCCGGCCAGATCCACGGCTTTCTCAATTTCGATTCGGTGATCGAGGCGGGACGCGATGCGCTGCACCGCATCGCGGGCGCCCTGGGCCGTGCCTTCCACGGCGACCTGCCCGAAGACCGCACGATCGAACTGGCCGACCCTGCCCCGAGCGCATTCGCACTGCCCTTCAGGCCGATGGCGGAACTGATGATGACCTCGCTCACGGGCTGGGCGACGGCCGAGCGCATCTGGTTCATGCTGATCGGCCGGCTGTCCGCCGTCACCGACGACACCGCCCGCACATTGCTCGAATCGCGCTTCGTGCCCGGTGCCTGCCTGCGCCAGGGCGCATTGGCGCATGCCGACCGGATCGAAGCGCGCCAGACCTGGCAGAAGGCGGCGCGCCCGGGCCCAACCTCCGCTTCCTCGCCGCGGCGCGCCGGCAAGAGTGCCGGCAAGCGCGCCGCGACACCCCCCGCAAGACGCCAAGGCGCAACGTCGCGGTCATCCAAGCAAAAGCTCAAATGACTCCGAAGAAACGACCTGTGACCTGGCCGTGCCCAGCCACCGGGTCGCCGAGGTGCAGTCGCGCTTGCACATCCGCAGCGCGCCCCACCCGACCCATCCCGCCCAACACGCCGCCGGCCTTGCCCGGACCGGCGGCCAAGCGCCCCGGCAAGACGCCGGCGGCGCAGCGTTCGGGCGTGGGCATCGTCGGGCGCGAGGCCCTGGTGGCGCGCCTGGTCGAGGCGCGGCGTTTGGTGAATTCACATCACCCCGACGCGATCATGAGTTCCTCAAGAACACAGGAGATGCACATGATCGGAAAACTCGAAGGCAAGGTTGCCATCGTCACTGGCGCGGGCCGCGGCATCGGCCGCGCCGTCGCACTCAAGCTCGCCAGCGAAGGCGCACGCGTGGTCGTCAACGACCTCGGCGCGGAACCGGCGCAGCACGTGGTGGAAGAGATCCGCGAAGCGGGCGGCTCGGCCGTTCCCTTTGCGATGAGTATCACGGCGCCGGCTTTGCCGAAGGTTCCGTGAAGACCGCGATCGACAAGTTCGGCGCGCCGGACATCATCGTCAACAACGCCGGCTACACCTGGGACGCCACCGACGAGAAGACCGTCAACGTGGAAGGCCGGGGAGGTCAAGGTGGGCGTGCCCCCGACCGCATCGAGCAGGCCAGGCGCGCCATCCCGCTGGGCCGCCCTGGCACCGCCGAAGAGGCCGCCGGTTCCGATCTTCATGTTCGGCATCCCCGAGTCGAACTACGTCACCGGCCAGACGCTGATCTGCGGCGGCGGGCGCGGCGGCTTCTGAGCTGCGGGGCTCGTTACGCCCCCACCGCCTCCAGCGCCGCATTGAACGTCGCGCTTGGCCGCATCACGCTGGCCAGCTTGTCCATGTCCGGCTTGAAGTAGCCACCGATGTCGGCAGGCTTCCCTTGCGCAGCCTTGAGTTCGCCCACGATCGTCTGTTCGCCGGCCGCCAGCGACTTGGCCAGCGGCGCGAAATGGGCCTGCAGTTCCTTGTCCTCCGTCTGCGCCGCCAATGCCTGTGCCCAGTACAGCGCCAGGTAGAAATGGCTGCCGCGGTTGTCGAGTTCGCCGACGCGCGTCGATGGACCCTTGCCGTTGTCCAGCAGCATGCCGGTGGCTGCATCCAGCGTCTGGGCCAGGATCTTCGCCTTCTTGTTGCCGGTCTTCTGGCCAAGGTCTTCCAGCGACACGGCCAGCGCGAGGAATTCGCCCAGCGAATCCCAGCGCAGGTGGTTTTCCTCGACCAGTTGCTTGACGTGCTTGGGCGCGGAGCCGCCCGCGCCGGTCTCGAACATCGCGCCGCCAGCCATCAGCGGGACGATCGACAGCATCTTGGCGCTGGTGCCGAGTTCCATGATCGGGAAGAGGTCGGTCAGGTAGTCGCGCAGGATGTTGCCGGTGACGGAGATGGTGTCCTTGCCGCGTATCACGCGCTCCAGCGTGTAGCGCATGGCGCGCACCTGCGACATGATCTGGATGTCCAGGCCCTGGGTGTCGTGGTCCTTCAGGTAGGCCTTGACCTTCTTGATGAGTTCCATCTCGTGCGGGCGGTATTCGTCGAGCCAGAACACGGCCGGCATGCCCGACAGGCGCGAGCGCGTCACGGCCAGCTTGACCCAGTCGCGGATCGGCGCGTCCTTGGTCTGGCACATGCGCCAGATGTCGCCCTCCTCCACGTTCTGCTCGAGCAGCACCTCGCCGGTCGCGATGTCGACGATGCGGGCCACGCCGTCCTCGGGAATCTCGAAGGTCTTGTCGTGCGAGCCGTATTCCTCGGCCTTCTGCGCCATCAGGCCGACGTTGGGCACCGTGCCCATGGTCGCCGGATTGAAGGCGCCGTTGGTCTTGCAGAAGTTGATCATCTCCTGGTAGATGCGGGCGAAGGTGCTCTCGGGCATCACGGCCTTGGTGTCCTTCGGACGGCCGTCCGGGCCCCACATCTTGCCGCCCTGGCGGATCATCGCGGGCATCGACGCATCGACGATCACGTCGTTGGGTGCATGCAGGTTGGTGATGCCCTTGGCCGAGTCGACCATCGCCAGCTCGGGCCGGTGCTCATGACAGGCATGCATGTCCTTGATGATTTCGTCGCGCTGCGACGAGGGCAGCGATTCGATCTTCTCGTAGACGCTGCTGACGCCGTTGTTGACGTTGACGCCGAGTTCCTCGAACAGCTTGCCGTGCTTGGCGAATGCGTCCTTGTAGAACACCTTGACCGCATGGCCGAACACGATCGGGTGCGAGACCTTCATCATGGTCGCCTTCACGTGCAGCGAGAACATGACGCCGGTCTCGCGCGCATCTTCCATTTGCTCCTCGTAGAACTTCACGAGCGCCTTCTTGCTCATGAACATGCTGTCGATGACCTCGGCGTCGAGCAGCGACACCTTCTTCTTCAGCAGGATGGTCTTGCCGCCCTTGGTCACCAGATCCATCTTGACGTCGCGCGCCTTGTCGAGCGTCATCGACTTTTCGCCATGGTAGAAGTCGCCTTCGTGCATGTGCGAGACGTGCGTGCGCGACGCCGGGCTCCACTTGCTCATCGAATGCGGCTTCTTGCGAACGTTGTTCTTCACCGCGGCCGGCGCCCGGCGGTCGGAGTTGCCTTCGCGCAGCACCGGGTTCACGGCGCTTCCGAGCGCTTTCGAATACTTGCCCTGGATGGCCTTCTCTTCGTCGGTCTTCGGGTCTTCCGGATAGTCGGGAATGTCGTACCCCTTGGCCTGCAACTCGCGGATCGTCGCCTGCAGTTGCGGCACCGAGGCGCTGATGTTGGGCAGCTTGATGATGTTGGTGTCGGGAAACTGGGTCAGGCGCCCGAGTTCGCCGAGGTTGTCGGGCACGCGCTGCGCCTCGGTCAGGCGCTCCGGAAACTCGGCAAGCACGCGGGCAGCAACCGAGACATCGCTGGTGACGACGTCGATGCCCGCAGGCGCGGCGAAGGCCCTGATGACGGGCAGCAGGGAGGCGGTCGCCAGCAGCGGCGCCTCGTCGGTGAGCGTGTAGATGATTCGGGGGTTT
This sequence comes from Variovorax humicola, assembly GCF_037889915.1. NCBI lineage: Bacteria > Pseudomonadati > Pseudomonadota > Betaproteobacteria > Burkholderiales > Comamonadaceae > Variovorax > Variovorax humicola. The sequence goes on from NZ_JBBKZV010000018.1 coordinate 82,718, forward strand.
CCGGCGGTCATTTGTTGGCCTCTGTGTACGGTTGAACAGGCGTGGATCAGGAATTCGGAGCGCTATTGTCCACGCGCGGCGCCAACCGCGTGGCGCCTTCGGCAAGCCCTGTCAAAACCGGAAAAAGAAGTGCAAAGTTCGCATCCCAACCAACAGGAGACAAAGCATGAATGAGTTTGACCGCGTCATCCGTGATGCCGTGTCACGCAAGGATGTGCCCTTCGTGGTCGCGACCATCGGCAACCGCGATGGCGTGTTGTGGAGCGGCGTCGCCGGCGAGACGAGCCCCGGGCGTCCGGCGACCATGGACACGGTATTCCGGATCTTTTCCATGACCAAGGCTGTAGGCAGCACCGCCGCCATGATCCTCATGGACCGCGGCAAGCTGAGCCCGGACGCCACGGTCGAGAGCATCCTGCCCGAGTTCGCCGAGTTGAAGGTGCTGGAATCGATGGGCCCGGACGGCCCGGTATTGCGTGCGCCCAGGACCAAGGCCACGGTGCGCCACCTGGCCACGCACACCTCGGGCCTGGCGTATGAGTTCTGGAACGCCCAAGTCGCGAAGTACATGGAGGTGACGCAGTTTCCGTCGATCCTTTCCGGCCTCAGGCAGTCGCTGAAATACCCGCTGCAGTTCGACCCTGGCACGGCGTGGGACTACGGCATCGGCATCGACTGGCTGGGCCAGGTGGTCGAGAAAGTCGACGGCAGGCCAGTCGACAGGTTCGTTCGAGAAGAGATCCTGGAGCCGCTGGGCATGCGCGACACGCGCTTCGAGCCCGACCCGGCCTGGGGCAGCCGGCTGGCTGGCGTGAAGATCCGGGGCGCCGACGGCGAGTTTGCCGACTTCGACATCGCGCCGCCGCCGAAGCCCGAGTTCTACGGCATGGGCCATGCGCTGTACTCGACGGCGCCGGACTACATGCGTTTCCTGCGCATGTACCTCAATGGCGGCGAACTGGACGGCAAGCGCATCCTGCGCTCCGAAACCATCGACGCGCTGCTCGAGAACCAGATCGGCTCGGTGCAGATTCCGGTCCTGAAGACGGCGAACCCCGCGGTCACGGCGGATGTCGAGCTGTTTCCCGGCCTGAAGAAGTCTCACAGCATGGCATTCATGCGTGTCGACGAGGATGTGCCGGGCGGCCGCTGCGCCGGCTCGCAGACCTGGGCCGGCGTGCTGAACACGCATTTCTGGTTCGACCGCACCGCCAACATCGCGGGCCTGATCATGACGCAGGCGCTGCCGTTCGCAGACCCGCGCTTCATGCAGACTTACGCGGCCTTCGAGCAGGCCGCGTACGAAAAGGAGCTCAGCCGATCAGCTTCTTGATCTCCGCCATGTGCTCGTTGGCCCGCTGCGTGATGTGGGTCATCGCGGCCGCCTGGGAGTCGCGCGCCATCTCGGCGAGTTCCTTCATGTCGGCCAGCGTCTTCTCGAACGCCTTGCGCACCAGTTCGCCCTGCTTGGTGGGGTCCATGCCGGCTGCCACGGCGCCCTTGGCATGTTCCTGGACGCCTTGAACGGCCTGCTGCAGCATCTCGGTCTGCTTCTGCACCATCGCCTGGATGGATTCGAAAGCCGACTTGTTGGCCGCGACCAACGCCTCGACATCCTTGCGCCGGCCCTCGACGAGGGTCGACATGTCCACGCCCGGAAGCTTGAACTGCTCGAACATCTTGGTTAGTTCACCTAACGGGTTCGTCGGGTCTGCCATAGCTGTCTCTCCTTGTAAGGGGGTGCGGCCCGGAAATCGCGCCAGCGCGGCGGATCATTGCACATCGCGCGGCCGTTGCGGCGGGCTCCCGCGCATAATCTCGGGCCTCACATGCGACGCACGGGTGATGACATGGAACAACTCGATCAGGCGAAGGTTGTCGCGGTTCTCAACCGCATCCTGGAAGACGAACTGGCCGGCGTGGTGCGCTACACGCACTACTCCTTCCTGGTGTTCGGCTTCGGCCGGATCCCCATCGTCTCGTGGCTCAGGAGCCAGGCCGACGAATCGCTGCTCCATGCCCAGCAAGTCGGCGAATGGATCACAACGCTCGGCGCCTACCCGTCGCTGGCGATCGGCTCCCTGCTCGACTCCCACCAGACCGACATCGGCGCCATGCTGCGCGAGTCGCTGGAGACCGAGGGCCGCACGCTGCAGTTGTACCGCGACCTGCTGGCCGCGGTGGAAGGCCGCTCCGTCGCGCTGGAGGAGTTCGCGCGGCAGATGGTGCAAGTCGAGGAACTGCATGCGGCCGACGTCGACAAGATGCTGCGCAAGCCCGGCGAACTGGCGACTTTTTCGTCGGGCGCCCGCTGAGCCTGGAAAGCGCCCGCAGGGCGGATGTACCCGCTTGTTTCCGTTTCGGGAAAGTGGTGTACTTCCTGCCGATCCTGCGGCAACGCGCCGCGGGACGCATGATTCCGCACGGTCCGCGGACCGTGCTTTCCCGACCATCTGCCAAGGAACTGGAATGTCATTGCGCATCAACGACCTCGCTCCCGACTTCACAGCCAACACCACCCAGGGACCGATCAAGTTCCATGACTGGATCGGCGACAAGTGGGCCGTCCTGTTCTCGCATCCCAAGGACTTCACCCCCGTCTGCACCACCGAGCTGGGCTACATGGCCAAGATCGAGCCCGAGTTCAGCAAGCGCAACACCAGGCTGATCGGCCTGAGCATCGACCCGGTCGACGCCCATGACCGCTGGGCCAAGGACATCGAGGAAACCCAGGGCCACCTGCCCAAGTACCCGATGATCGGCGACACCGACCTGGCCGTGGCCAAGCTCTACAACATGCTGCCGGCCGAAGAGCCCGGCACCTCCGAAGGCCGCACGGCCGCCACCAATGCCACGGTGCGCTCGGTCTTCATCATCGGCCCGGACAAGAAGATCAAGCTGATGCTGACCTACCCGATGACCACGGGCCGCAACTTCGACGAGATCCTGCGGGTGCTCGACTCGATGCAGCTCACCGCCGCGCACAAGGTCGCGACCCCGGTCAACTGGAAGAACGGCGAGGACGTGATCATTGCCGGCTCCGTGTCGGACGACGACGCGAAGAAGCTCTTCCCCGACGGCTGGAAGGCGCCCAAGCCGTACCTGCGCGTGGTGAAACAGCCGGGCTGAGCCGGGGTGGTCTTCGAGCAGATTGCGACCGGCGGCTGCCAGTCGTACCTCATCGGCTGCGACGACACCTGCGCCGCCGCGCTGATCGATCCGGAGCTGAGCCAGATCGACCACTACATCGCCCTCGCTTCGCGCGACGGCGTGCGCATCCGCTACCTGATCGACACCCACACGCACGCCGACCACTTCTCGGCCACGAAGGAACTGGCGCGCCAGCTCAACGTGCCGGTGATCATGCACCGCGCCAGCCCGGCGCCCTTCGTCGACATGCGGCTGGCCGACGGCGAGATGGTCGTGCTGGGCAAACTGCGGCTGCAGGTGCTGCACACCCCCGGCCACACGGCCGACTCGATGTGCCTGCAGGTCGGCGACCGCGTGTTCACCGGCGACACGCTGCTCATCGGCGGCACCGGCCGCACCGACCTGCCCAGCGGCAACCCCGAGTCGCTGCACGACAGCCTGTTCAACAAGCTGCTGAAGCTCGATCCGGCTCTGAAGGTCTACCCGGCACACGACTACAAGGGCCGCAGCCATTCGACCCTCGGCGATGAGCTGGCCTCGAACCCGCGCCTGCAGAAGCGCGAGCGCGCCGATTTCGTCGAGATGATGCGCACGCTCAACCTCACGATGCCCACGCACATCACCGAGGCACTGCGAACCAACATGAGCGGCGGCAAGACCGTGGCGCACCTGCTGGCCGCGGCCACGGCGAAGGTGCCCTTCATGTCGCTGGGCGAACTCAAGTCCCGCGTCGAGGCGAAGGAAGACGACCTCATCGTGCTCGACGTGCGCGAGCGCGATGCCTACGAAGGCGGCCATGTGCCCGGCGCACGCCTGCTGCCACGTGGCCAGCTGGAGCTGCGCGTCAACACCGAGTTGCCGGACCCGACGCGGCGCATCCTCACCTGCTGCGAGCTGGGCTACATCTCCACGCTGGCCGCGGCGACCTTGCGCGAGATGGGCTTCCTGCATGCGGTCGCGCTCGACGGCGGCATGAAAGCCTGGCGAGAAAGCGGCTACCCGCTGACCACCGGGCGCGATCCCTGAAATATGCCGAAGACCCGGTCGCGACCACCATCCATGGATGCGCGCCTGGTCGAGACCGGGCTGCGCCTGTGCGGGCTGTGCAGCGAAAGCGAATTGCGCGAGGTGCTGCTGGCCGAGGCGGCCGCGCTCATCGACGCACAGCGCGTGTTGCTGGTGCTCGACTGCAAGAAGGACGGCCTGCACATCGCGGGCGCGAAGCTGCCGGCGGGTGAAGACGCCGCTGCGCTGAGGGAGGCCATCGAACCCTGGCTTGCGAAGGCACGCCGCTCGCGCAAGCCCAGCCTGCGGCACGGGCCCGATGGCGCGGACCCGGTCGACCAGCGCTCCTGCCTGGTCGCGCCGCTGGTCCACGAGGACGAACTCGCCGGCTACCTCTACGCCGACGTCGAAGGCGGGCACGGCCGCTTCGACAACACGCACCGCGACGCGCTGGCCTTGCTTGCACGCCAGGCCGCAACCGCCCTCGCCCACATCCGCCGGCAAGAGCAGCAGGCGCGCAAGCTGGCTGAAAGCGCGGACCAACTCGCCCAGCGCGCCGGCGAGATCGCGCTCATCAACAGCATCCAGCAAGGCGTGACCGCGGGGATGGCGTTCCAGGACATCATCAACCTCACGGGCGACAAGCTGCGCGAGTTGCTGCAGACCGGCGACATCACCGTCATGTGGCGGGACGCCGCGACCGGACTGGTCCAGGCGCTGTACCGCTACGAACACAACCAGCCGCTGCCATTGCCGCCGGCGCGGCCGTTGAAACCGGGCGAACCACTGGAGCGCATCTTCCTCGCGCGGGAGGTCGGCGTGGCGAACACGCGCGAAGACCAGACCCGGGTCGGCATGGGCCCATCGCCGGGCACCGACTGGGCGCACTCGATCGTCGGCGTGCCCATCATCGGGACCGACCGCGTGATCGGCGCCATCGGCATGCAGAACCATGAGCGCGAGTACGCCTTCGGACCCCACGAAGTCCGGCTGCTGCAGACCGTGGCGGCGAGCATGGCCGGCGCGCTGGAGAACGCACGCCTGTTCGACGAAACCCAGCATTTGCTCAAGGAGACAGAGGCGCGCAATGCCGAACTGGCCATCATCGCCGCGGTGCAGGACGCACTGGCCGGCGAGCTGAACCTGCAGGGCGTCTATGACGCGGTCGGCGACAAGCTGAGCCTGGTGTTTCCGCAGGCCGACGTGGGCATCCGCATCTACGACGCCGCTGCCAACCTGATGCACTACCCGTTCATCGGGCGCAAGGGCGAGCGATTCCGGATGGCCTCCACCGAGCCGGTCGGCTTCGGTGCGCAAGTGCTGCGCACGAGGCAAACGCTGCTCGTCGACGAGAACCTGGAGGCCCGGGCCCGGGAGGTCGGCTCGGTCGTGCTGTCGTATCACCCGAGCTTCCCCAAGTCGCAGGTGCTGGTGCCGTTGGTGGTGGCCGACAAGGCTGTCGGCATGATCTCGCTGGCCGACATGCGGCGCGAGCACGCATTCCTCCCTTCAGATGTGCGGCTGCTCGAAACCCTGGCCGGCAGCATGAGCGCGGCGCTCGACAACGCCCGCCTTTTCGCCGAGACGCAGAAGGCGTTGGCGCACCAGACCGCGACCGCCGAAGTGCTGCAGGTCATCGGCAGCTCCGTCGCCGACACCGGGCCGGTGTTCGACAAGATCATCGAATGCTGCGAGCGCCTGTTCCAGGCCAGCTCATTCGCCTTGCAGATGGTCGACGCCCAGGGTCAGCTGGCATTGACGCGCTGGCATGTGACCGAAGCGGGCCGCGCCGCCTGGGGCGATGCCACGGTCGAATTGGTCGGCCAGCTGATGAGGTCGAGCTTTCCGATGCCGCTGGCCGATACCTCCGCCGAACTCGCCTTCCGCACCGCGGACCTGGTGGAATTTGCCGACGTGCTGGGCGACCCGCGCGCACCGCTGGTGTTGCGCCGCAATGCCGAGCGCATGCAAACCAGCTTTGCCAATCTGGTCGCACCGATGATGTGGGAAGGCCGCGGCATCGGCATTCTCAGCATGCAGCGCACCCAGGTCGGCCCGTTTCTGCCCAGCGATCGCGTGCTGCTCAAGACCTTCGCCGAACAGGCGGTGATCGCGATCCACAACGCGCACCTGTTCAACGAGACGCAGGAGTCCCTGGCGCACCAGACGGCTGCAGCCGAGGTGCTGCAGGTCATCGGCAAGTCGGTGGCCGACCCGGGGCCGGTGTTCGACAAGATCATCGAGTGCTGCGAACGCCTGTTCGACGCCAGCGGGTTCGGCTTGATGATGGTCGACGCGCAGGGCCAGCTCGACCTGGCGCGCTGGCGGATCACGGCCAGCGGCAATGCCGAGATCGGCCCGGACCGCGCAGCCGCGATCGGGCCGGCGATGAAGGTGAACTACCCGATGCCGCTGGCCGGCACGGCCGCCGAACTCTCGTTTCGCACCGGCCAGTTGGTGGAGTTCGCCGACGTGCTGAGCGACCCCGGCGCGCCGTTGATATTGCGCCGTTATGCCGAATTCCTGGGCATGAGCTTCGCCAACATGGCCGCGCCGCTGATGTGGGAGGGCAAGGGCATCGGCCTGCTCAGCATGCAGCGTGGCCAGGTCGGGCCGTTCAAGCCCAGCGAGCGAGCGCTGCTCAGGACCTTTGCCGACCAGGCCGTCATCGCGATCCAGAACGCGCGGCTGTTCAACGAGACGCAGGAGGCGCTGGCGCACCAGACCGCGGCTGCGGAGGTGCTGCAGGTCATCGGCAAGTCGGTGGCCGATACCGGGCCGGTGTTCGACAAGATCATCGAGTGCTGCGAACGCCTGTTCGACGCCAACGCGTATTCCTTGCTGATGGTCGACAACCACGGCGAGCTCGCGCTGACGCGCTTCGGGTTCACGCCCGCGGGCCGCGCCGCACGCGGCGAGGAAGTAGCAGCCCGGTTCGAAGCATCAGTTCCGTCGAACTACCCGATGCCGCTCGCCGGGACCTCGGCGGAACTGGCGTTTCGTACCGGCGACCTGGTGGAAGTCCGCGATGTGCTGAACGACTCCGGCGTGCCAGCCGTCCTGCTGCGCAATGCCAAGCTCCTGGGATCGAGTTTTTCCAACCTCGCCGCCCCGTTGATGTGGGAGGGTCGCGGCATCGGCATACTGAGCATGGCTCGCCCGGTCGGACCGTTCAAGCCCAGTGAACGCTCATTGCTCAAGACATTCGCCGACCAGGCCGTCATCGCGATCCAGAACGCGCGCATGTTCAACGAGACGCAGGAGGCGCTGCACAAGGTCGAGGAGCGCACCGCCGAGCTGACCGAGTCGCTCGAATCGCAGACCGCCGTCAGCGACGTGCTGCGCGTCATCAGCGAATCGCGGACCGATGTGATGCCGGTGTTCGAGGCCATCCTGGACTGCACGATGTGGCTGTTCGAAGGCCCCTCTTCCTCGATCTTCACCTTCGATGGCCGCTTGGTCCGCCTGGCCGCGACCCGCAACTGGACGCCGGATGCATTGGAGGCTGCGCGCACGATGTGGCCCGCCCCTCCCGACCCGCACCAGATGAACGGCCGTGTCATCCTGGAGCGAAAGGCCCTGAGCAACGACGATGCGTGGGCGGACCCGGACTACGACCGCACGCTGGCGAACACCGGCAACCGGCGCCGAATGATCGCGGCGCCGATGCTCAAGAACGGCGAGCCTGTCGGCGTGATCGTGACCGCCTGGCCGGAACCCGGCAAGACGCCGCGACGGCAGATCGAACTGCTCCAGTTGTTTGCCGACCAGGCCGTGATCGCCATCGAGAACGTGCGGCTGATCAACGAAACCCGCGAGGCGCTGGAACGGCAGACCGCCACGTCCGAGGTGCTGAAAGTCATCAGCGCCTCGCCGACCGACGTGCAGCCGGTGTTCGACACGGTGGCCGAGCGCGCCGGCCTGCTGTGCCGTGCCGAAGGCAGTCGCGTATGGCTGGTCGCCGATGGAAAACTCCGCGCGATGACGAGCTACGGACCGCTCTACAGCGACATGCTGGGCACGGAATTGCCGCTGCGGACCACCTCGATCGCGGGCCGTTGCTTCCTGGAACAGCGTTGCGTGCACGTCGAGGACATTCTTCCGCTGATCGACACCGAATACCCGGACGTGCGCGAACTCCAGGCCCGCAATGGCTTCCGCACCGTGCTGGCCGTGCCGATGCTGCGCGAAGGCGTGGCCGTCGGCGTGATCTCCTTGTTGCGCAACCAGGTGCGGCCTTTCTCGCAGCCGGAGATCGCGCTGGTGCAGACCTTCGCCGACCAGGCTGTGATCGCGATCGAGAATGTGCGGCTGTTCAACGAGACCCGCGAGGCGCTGGAGCGGCAGACGGCCACCGCTGAAATCCTCAAGGTCATCGCCAGTTCGCCGGCCGACGTGCGTCCGGTCTTCGACGCCATCGTGCACAGCGCGCGGCGGCTCGTCGGCGGCCTGTCCGCGACCCTGTTGCGGCGTATCGGCGACTCGATTCACCTGGCGGCGTTCACCGAGACCACGGAGGAAGGCGATCAGGCGCTGAAGAAGTTCTTCCCCGTCCCGGTGCAGTCGGACTACATCTACCAGCCGCTGCTCACCGGCCAGCCGTTGCTCATGCAGGACATCGAGACGCACACCGAAGTCTCCGTTGCCTTGCGCGAACTGGCGCAGCTCAGGGGATGGCGCGGCCATGCCAACGTGCCGCTGGTGCACGAGGGCGTGCCGGTCGGCATGATCAGCGTGACCCGCGTCGCGCCGGGGCCGTTCACCCAGCACCAGGTCGATCTTCTGAAGACCTTTGCCGACCAGGCCGTGATCGCCATCCAGAACGTGCAGATGTTCAACGAAACGCAGGAGGCGCTGGAGCGGCAGACTGCCACCGCGAAAGTGCTGCGCGTGCTGGGCGGCTCGATGACCGACACGCAACCAGTGTTCGATGCCATCGTCAAGAACTGCGGCAAGCTGCTGCACGACAGCCGCGTCGTGCTGTGGCTGGCGGAGGCGGACGGCTTGCGCGCGAGGGCCAGCAACGGCGGCTTGCCCGACATGCTTGTGCCGGTGGACCACTCCAGCCCGATCGGCGCCTGCGTGGCGGACAGGCGCGTGATCCACCTGCCCGACCTGCGGGCGGCGGTCGCGCAGCATCCGCGGCTGCAACAACTCGGCGTGGGCAGCGGCTTCCGCTCGGGCATCTATGCGCCGCTGCTGCGCGAGGGCCGCGCTATCGGCGGACTGGCCGTGCTGCAGAAGGAACAGGACGCCTTCGACGACAAGGACATCTCGCTGCTGGAGTCCTTCGTCGGCCCGGCGGTGATTGCCATCGAGAACGTGCGGCTGTTCCGCGAGACGCAGGAGGCGTTGAACCGCCAGACCGCGACCGCGGATATCCTGCGCGTGATCAGCGGCTCGCCGACCGACGTCCAGCCCGTGTTCGAGGCCATCGTGGAGACAGGCGTCAGGCTCCTCGCGTGCGACCTCGCGCTGATACTGCGCTGCGAGGGCCAGACCATGAGGCCGGTCGCATCGTTCGCGCCCGACGGCCCGCGGCTCGATATGGGGCCGCCCGTCCTGCCGCTCGACGCAGCCATCAACTTCCCGTCGCGCGCGGCTGTCTACGGGCAGAACTACCACGTTCCCGATTGGTCGGCCATCGAACTGCCGCAGCAGGAGCAGCAGATACGGGCGCTGTTCGGCGTGAATGCATCGCTGATGCTGCCGATGATGCGTGAAGGCGAAGCCATCGGCGTGCTGACCTTCGCACGCAAGCAGGCAGGCGCCTTCGACCCCAAGCAGATCGCGCTGGCGGAATCGTTCCGCGACCAGGCGGTGATCGCCATCGAGAACGTGCGCCTGTTCCGCGAAACGCAGGAGGCGCTCGAGCAACAGACGGCCACATCCGAGGTGCTGGAAGTCCTCAACAGCTCGGTGGCCGACACGGTGCCGGTGTTCGACAAGATCCTGAGCAGTTGCGAGAAGCTGTTCAGCAGTTCGGAGCAAGGCATCCTGCTGTTCGGAGCCGATGGCTTTGTCGAACTGGCCGCCCACCACGGGCAGGCCTTGCCTGTGCTGCAGAAGATCTACGCGGAGAACATTCCGTCGAGCGCCTACGAGGCAGGCATGCGCAGCGGCAAGCCGATCCACTTCGTGAACACGCTGGCCCCGGACGCGCACCCGGCCGTGCGCCGAGTCGCGGAGGCACTGAACATCGGCCCCTACTCGCAACTGGTCGCGCCGATGCGCTGGAAGAACCAGCCGATCGGCTTTCTCAACGTGATCCGGGCGCCGGCCACCGGCTTCACCGACAAGGAAATCTCTCTGCTCGAAACCTTCGCCGACCAGGCCGTGATCGCGATCCAGAACGCACGCCTGTTCCGCGAGACCAACGAAGCGCTGGAGCAACAGACCGCCATCTCCGAGATCCTGCGCGTCATCAGCAGTTCGCCGACCGAGACGCAGCCGGTGTTCGATGCCATCGTGAAAGCCTGCCAGCAACTGTTCGACGGCCGCGCGGTGGCGTTCTGCCTTCCGCGCGACGGGATGGTGGAGACGGTGGCCTTCGCCGATGACGGTACGCGCGGCAAACAGGAAAGCGGCTTCATGGAACCCTGGCCGCTGGACCGCGACAGTGCATCCGGCGCCTGCATGCTCGACGCGCGCATCATCAACGTGAGCGACACGCAAGCCGGCGTCGCCGAATTTCCCCGCATGAAGGACCTGGCGCTGGCGCTGGGCTACAAGTCGGCGCTTGTGGTCCCGCTGATGAAAGAGCAGCGTGCGATCGGGTCGATTGCCATCCTGCGTGCCTACACCGGCGCCTTCACCGAGCAGGAGACGAAGCTCGCAGGCACCTTCGCCGACCAGGCCGTGATTGCCATCGAGAACACGCGGCTGTTCAACGAGACGCGCGAGGCGCTCGAGCGGCAGACCGCCACGTCGGAAGTGCTGCAGGTCATCAGCCGGTCGGTGAACAACACCGCGCCGGTATTCGAGCGCATCCTCGAGAGTTGCAGCCGCCTGTTGTCCATCGAAGACGCCGCCATCTACCTTGTGAGCGACGACGGCATGCTGTTGCCTGGCGCGCGCCTGGGCGCGCTCTACGAACGCGCGTTCCGCGCGTTGCCTCTGCCGCTGGCCAACACCTTGAGCGGCCGGGCCATGCAGGAGCGCCGCATCCTTCACTTCCCCGACTTGATGGCCTCGGAGGAAGTGCCGCAGCCCATGAAGGACGCGACGCGCTCGGTCGGCGACGGCTCGATCGCATTCGCGCCGATGATCTGGAACAACCGCGGCATCGGCACCTTGTCGGTGGTCCGCGTGCCGCCCCGCGCCTTCTCCGACAAGGAACTCGGCTTGCTGAGTTCCTTCGCCGACCAGGCCGTGATCGCGATCCAGAACGCGCGGCTGTTCAACGAGACGCAGGAGGCGCTGGAGCAGCAGACCGCCACCGCCGACGTGCTCCAGGTCATCAGCGAATCGATGGAGAACGCGCAGCCGGTGTTCGACAAGATCCTGGAAAGCTGCCAGCACCTGTTCTCCGGCTCGCAGATGGGGGTCTCGCTGATCGGCGAAGACGGACTGGTGCACCTGGGCGCGCACCGCGGCGAGGCCCGCGAAACCCTGGAGCGCTACTATCCGCGCCCCATCGACCATTCGCCGCTCGGCCTGGCCATGGGAGGCCCCGACGTGCTCCACATCCCGGATGCGCTCGCCGACCCGCGCCTGCTCCCCTTCATGCGCGAGGTGGCAGAGCAGATCGGCAACTACGCGATCATGATCGCGCCGTTGATGTGGGAGGGGCGCAACATCGGCTCCATCCACGTCACGCGCGATCCTCCCGCGCCGTTCGACGACAAGGAAATCAAGCTGCTGAAGACTTTTGCCGACCAGGCCGTGATCGCCATCCAGAACGCGCGCCTGTTCGACGAGACCAAGGAAGCGCGCGCCGCCGCCGAGGCCGCCAACGAAGCCAAGAGCGCCTTCCTGGCCACCATGAGCCACGAGATCCGCACGCCGATGAATGCGGTGATCGGCATGAGCGGGCTGCTGCTCGACACGCCGCTCAACGTCGAGCAGCAGGACTACGTCTCGACCATTCGCGACTCGGGCGACGCGCTGCTGACCATCATCAACGACATCCTCGACTACTCGAAGATCGAGGCGGGGCGCATGGACATCGAGGCGCATCCGTTCGACCTGCGCGATTGCGTGGAGTCGGCGCTCGATCTGGTCAGCACGCGCGCGACCGAGAAACACCTCGACATTGCCTATGTGTTCGAGGGCGAGGTGCCGGTGGGTATAAGCGGCGACCTCACGCGGCTGCGGCAGATCCTGCTGAACCTGCTGAGCAACGCGGTGAAATTCACCGAGACCGGCGAGGTGGTGCTGACCGTCACGTCGAACGCCCTGCCCGGCGGCAAGGCCGTCCTTACCTTTGCCGTGCGCGACACCGGTATCGGCTTGACGCCGCAGGGCATGGGCCGGCTGTTCCAGTCTTTCTCGCAAGCCGATTCGAGCACCACGCGCAAATACGGCGGCACCGGCCTTGGCCTCGCCATCAGCAAGCGGCTGGCCGAGTTGATGGGCGGCACCATGTGGGTCGAGAGCGACGGTCCCGGCACCGGATCGACCTTCTTCGTCACCATCGAGGTGCCGGTGGCGGAGATGCCGCCGAGCAAGCGGCGCATCTTCACCGGCGTGCAGGCCGAGCTCCAGGGCAAGCGCGTGCTCGTCGTCGACGACAACGCCACCAATCGCCGCGTGCTCTCGCTGCAGTCCGGCAAGTGGGGCATGGAATCGCGCGACACCGAATCGCCGCTGGAGGCGCTGCGCTGGCTGGCGCAAGGCGAACACTTCGACCTCGCCATCCTCGACATGCACATGCCCGAAATTGACGGCGCCGAGTTGGCCCGTCGCATTCGCGCGAGCCACGCCACGCTGCCGCTGGTGCTGTTCAGTTCGCTGGGCAGGCGCGAGGTCGGCGCAGATGCCGAATCGCTGTTCAACGCTTACCTGGCGAAGCCGATCCACCAGTCGCAACTGTTCGACACGCTGGTGGGCCTGGTCGCTCACGAACCAGTCGCAAAGCCCGCGCCGGCCGTCGCGGCCAAGCCGCAAATGGACCCGACGATGGCGGCACGGCATCCGCTGCGCATCCTGCTGGCCGAAGACAACGCGGTCAACCAGAAGCTCGCGATGCGACTGCTGCAGCAGATGGGCTACCGCGCCGACCTCGCCTCCAACGGCATCGAGGCGGTGGAATCGGTGCAGCGGCAGGCCTACGATGTGGTGCTGATGGATGTCCAGATGCCCGAACTCGACGGCCTCGACGCCACGCGCCAGATCTGCACGCTGATGCCGCCCGGCGAGCGTCCGCGCATCGTGGCCATGACCGCCAACGCCATGCAGGGCGACCAGGAAATGTGCATCGCCGCCGGCATGGACGACTACCTGACCAAGCCGATCCGCGTCGATCGGCTGGTCGAGGCCTTGAACAATGTTCCCGCACGCAAGGATCGATAGGATGACCAACGCCGGACCGCTCCAAGTTGCGACGGCCCCCTCGGGGGGCAGCGCAGTACACGAAGTGACAAGCGTGGGGGCTACATGACCAACGCCGGACCGCTCCAAGTTGCGAAGGCCCCCCTGGGGGGCAGCGCAGTACACGAAGTGACAAGCGTGGGGGCTACATGACCAACGAGACCATCGACCAGGCCACCTTTGCGGAACTGCAGGACGCCGCAGGCGCCGAGTTCGTGACGGAGCTGGTCCAGACCTTCCTGGAGGAGGCGCCCGAAATGCTGAAGGAGCTTCGCGATTCGCTGGCCGCGGGCGACGCCGACAGCTTCCGGCGTGCCGCGCATTCGCTCAAGTCGAACAGCCTCACCTTCGGCGCGCTCACGCTGGGCGCGATGGCGCGCGACCTGGAACTTGGCGGCTTCGCGGCCGTACGGCAGTCGGACGCACTCGATGCGCTCACACAGGAATACCTGCGCGTCGACGCGTCGCTGAAGGCGCTGTGCCATGTCTGACTCGCACCAGACAGCGGCTCGCCTGCTGGTGGCTGACGACAACAAGGTCAACCGCCTGCTGCTGACCCGCAGCCTCGAATTGCAGGGCCACAACGTCAAGACCGCCGAGAACGGCCGCATCGCGCTGGAGATGCTGCGCAGCGGCCCCTTCGACCTGATGCTGCTCGACATGGAAATGCCCGAGATGACCGGCTTCGAGGTGCTGGAGCACCTGAGCGCGGACACCCGGCTGCGCGACCTGCCGGTGATCGTGACCTCCTCGCTGGAGGGCGTAGCCGACATCGTGCGCTGCATCGAGCTGGGCGCCGAGGACTATCTGCACAAGCCGGTCAACGCGGTGCTGCTGAAGGCACGCATCGGCGCCAGCCTGGAGAAGAAGCGCCTGCGCGACCAGCTCAAGGAAATGGTGCGCCGCTTTGCCACATCCGAGGTTGCGCAAGACCTGCAGCAATCCGGCTTTGCGCTCGGCGGCCGCCGCGTGCAGGCCACGGTGATGTTCTCCGACATCCGCGGCTTCACCGCCATCGTCGAGTCGCAATCGCCCGAAGAAACGATCGAACTGCTGAACACCTACTACACGCTGATGTTCGAGGCGATCACCAGCCACGGCGGCGTAGTCAACCAGATGATCGGCGACGGGCTCATGGCGATCTTCGGCGCACCGCTGCCGCTCGACGACCACGGCGGGTGCGCAGTGCGCGCGGCGCTCGACATGGTCGAGATGGTCGGCCTGTTGAACCTGGAGCGCACCGCGACCCACAAGTCGGAGATCCGCATCGGCGTGGGCATCGCCACCGGCGAGATGGTGGCCGGCTACACCGGCACGCAGCAACGCGCGACCTACACCTGCATCGGCGACACCGTGAACCTCGCTGCCCGGCTGGAGGCCCACACCAAGCTGGCCCAACGCTCGATCCTCATCGACCCCGCCACCTACGGTGCACTCGACGGGCGCATTCCGGTCGAGGCGCTGGGGCCGGCGTTGTTCCATGGCAAGTCGGCGCCTGTGGATGTGTATGCCGTGAAGGAAGCCGATCTGGCTGGGGCGCATTGAGTCACCGCTCGTGACCCGGCTGCCAAGGCCAACAGGAGATTCGATTGCCCCAGTTCAACAACGTCATGATCATCACGGAGGACCAGGTCGGCGAGGGTTCTCCGCTGCTCTTTCCGAGCGTGTCGTCGTGCTCGGCTGTCGTGGCTTGTCTCGCGAACACGCTGGTCGGCGCTCATTTCACCCAGGATGTCTGGGCTGGCGTGAATCCGCAGGCGTTCACAAGGAAGCTTCTGGACAGGCTCACCGCCAAGATCGCCGGGCGCCAGATCGATCGCCTGCTGATCGTGGGATTCAACCAGGGCCACAACCCGCCGAAGATCGCCGCAGACCTGAACGTGCCGGCCGGCCAGTGCGATACGTACGACGTCTCGCGCAAGAGTGTCGCCGACATGACCTTGATATTCACCCATCAGGGCGCGGGTGTGCGGCCGAAGGTCGACTTCAAGCGCCAGACCAAGGTCACGGCTGCTGCGAATCCCAACCCGAACTGGACCATGGCCGACCTGCACAAGGGAGCGCCCGGCACCGCGACGACCGGGAAGCTGCACACGTTGAGAAAGCACTTCGTTTGAGGCAGGCGCCGCGTCGAATGCCTCCGCCATCGTCCTCCACGCCTGACCTTGGCGCCCGGATTTCTTCAAGGAGTTCCTGATGTCCCTGTTTTCCCTGACGGGCAAGGTGGCCGTCGTCACCGGCTCATCCCGTGGCATCGGCCGCGCCATTGCCGAGCGGCTGGCGGAGCACGGCGCGAAGGTCGTGATCTCGTCGCGCAAGGCCGGGTCCTGCGAGGAAGTGCGCGACGCCATCAACCGCAGGCATGGCGAAGGCTCGGCCATCTCGGTGCCGGCCAACATTTCGTCGAAGCAGGAACTGAAGCATCTGGTCGATGAAACGAATCGCCAGCTTGGCAAGATCGACATCGTGGTGTGTAACGCGGCGTCGAACCCGTACTACGGCCCGTTCGCAGGCATCGAGGACGACCAGTTCCGCAAGATCCTCGAGAACAACGTGATCGCCAACCATTGGCTGATCAGCTTCGCGGTGCCGCAGATGATCGAGCGCAGGGACGGCGCGGTCATCATCGTGTCGTCGATCGGTGGCCTGCGCGGCTCGCCGATCATCGGCGCCTACTGCGTGTCGAAGGCGGCCGACATGCAGCTTGCGCGCAACCTCGCCGTCGAATACGGGCCGCACAACGTGCGGGTCAACTGCATTGCGCCCGGCCTCATCAAGACCGACTTCGCGCGGGCCTTGTGGGAGGACCCCGAGGGACTGAAGCAACGCACCGCCATGACGCCGCTGCGCCGCATCGGGGAGCCCGACGAAATCGCCGGCGCTGCAGTCTTCCTCGCATCGCAGGCTGGTTCTTTCATGACCGGCCAAAGCCTCGTGATCGACGGCGGCGTGACCTGCTGAAGGAGCGTTCGAGATGGACATCAAGGGCAAGGTCGTCGTGGTCACCGGTGGTGCATCCGGCATCGGCAAGGCGCTGTGCGAGCGCTTTGCGCAGGAAGGTGCGCGCGGCGTGGTGGTGGCGGACCTCGATGCGGATGGAGCCCGGCGCGTCGCCGAATCGATTGGCGGCATGGGCGTTGGCGTGAACGTCGCCATCGAATCGGAAATGCAGGCGCTCGTACGGGCGGCGACCGAGCGCTTCGGGCAGGTCGACGTGTTCTGCTCGAACGCCGGCATCATCGTGCGGGCCGATGAAGACGCGGCCAATGCCGACTGGCAGCGCCACTGGGACGTGAACCTGATGGCGCATGTCTACGCGGCGCGCGCGGTGCTGCCCCAGATGCTCGCGCGTGGCGAAGGCTACCTGGTGCAGACGGCCTCCGCCGCCGGCCTGCTGAGCCAGGTGAATGCCGCGCCCTATTCCGTCACCAAGCATGCAGCCGTCGGTTTTGCGGAATGGCTCTCGATCGCGCACGGCGACCGCGGCATCCGCGTGAGTTGCCTGTGCCCGCAAGGCGTGCTCACGCCGATGCTGGTGGGCGCGGATGGAGAGCAACGCAGCAAGAGCTTTCTCGGCGAAGGCGCGGTGTCGCCGGAGACCGTGGCCGGCGAAGTGATCAACGCGATGCGCGAAGAACGCTTCCTGGTACTGCCGCATCCTGAAGTGCTGACCTTCCTGCAACGCAAGACTGCCGACTACGACCGCTGGATTCGCGGGATGCGGCGGCTGCGGGAGAAGGTGGTGGGGATGGTCGGGCGGTGAGCCGGTGAACGCGCCGCAAACGTGCTCTTCAGGTCGGCTACGTACTCTGATGCCCAACGGATTTCGAGTGCAGTTTCACGCCGGGAAGCCCTTCAAGATGCGGGTCGCAGGTCAGCAGGCTGGTTGCTCGAAAGCGTCGCCGTGGCAGCCAATGTCGTACCTCGCGTAAATCGACGAGTATTCGGTAAGAATCACCACCTCCTGAAAGTTCATGCCGGCCGCGTTTCAACCGGACTTGCCGCGACCAGCCTTCCTCTGACCCTCGGCGCGCGGGCTGTCGCTACCCGCTGCAGCATTCCCCCCATTCGCCTGCTCGAGCCACAACAACGTGTCGACATGCGCCATGAACCTGTTGAGGTATTCCGGCGACAGGTCGCGCATCAGCGTCAGCGCCTGATGCACGAGGTGTTGCGAGTTGAGCGGGCCGGCGTTTTCCGGCACCTTCGCCAGCGACTGCGTCAGCCGCCGATCGGCGCTGAGCTTGGACCATGTGCTCCTGAAGTGGCTGAGCGTCTTCAATTCGTGAGTGCCGGCGGGTGGGGGCGCCGTGCCGTCGGCGGCCGGGCCGCTCGCGTGGGACGGCGCAACCCGCCCGATGTGGTCGACGAGTTCGGCAAGCGGCCCGCGAAGGCCTGGGGCCGGCTGGCTCGCGCTCAGGGAAGCAGAACGCGGTGCCGTCGGGCCAGCCTTCTCCAGATCGTCGCCATACGCCTCCAGCAGCCTGGCGAGCTTGTCGTCCAGGATGCGCCGCGCGTTGCCGCTGTGCGCGGCCGCCCTTCTGGCCATTGCCTCGATGAAACGAAAGCGGACAGGATCCAGGCGATGAGCGCCCTGCTTGCGCCACGCCTCGATCGTCGTCGTGGTCGCGGTCGTGCTCGTGGTCGTGCTCGTGGTCGTGCTCGTGCTCGTGCTCGTGGTCGTGGTCGTGGTCGTGGTCCTGGTCGTGGTCGCAGCGAAGCCCATGTCGCCGACCACGGACGCCGCGCCACCTGCAGGCGACTCGTCGCTACGCACCGGGCTTGGCGATGATGGCATTGGACGGCCGCGGCGTCGGCGCCATTTCCACGCGTCGGTTCTTCGATCGCCCGTCGGCATCGGCATTCGACGCCACCGCCTGCCCGGACCCGAACGCCGCGGCAAATATCGAGCCCGACGGCAGGCCGTCCTCGATCAACGCCCGCGTCACCGTCAAGGCCCGCTGGGCCGACAGTTCCCAGTTGTCCGCGAACTGGCGGTTGCCGCCGCGCACCTGCCGGTCGTCGGTGAAGCCGCTCACCATCAGGATCTCGTCGCGCGAGTGCAGGTACTTGGCGAGCGGCGCGGCCAGGCTCTTCAGCAACTGCCGGCCTTCGGGCTGCAACTCGGCGGAGTTGAAGGCAAACAGCACGCTGCCGCTGATGCCGATGCGGCCGTTGTTCAACGTCACCCGGCCGGCGGCCAGCGGCCCTTCCAGCGCCTTCTCGAGTGCTTCGCGGCGCTGCGACTCCGCCTGCCGCTGCTTGACCTCGGCCTCCAGCTTCGTCGCGAGGTCCAGTTGCATGCCGAGCACGCACACCAGGATCAGCACGAAGGCGCCCAGCAGTCCCGACATCAGATCGCCGAAGACGGCCCATACCGGCACCGTCGGCTCCATGCCGGCGTCGACAAGGTCCTCGGTCATCACGCTTCGCTGCCCGCGAGGGCCCTCTGGCTGGCAAGCTGCTGCAGGTCCTCGACGATCTGCTTCTGAGACATGATGCTCAGGTCGATGACTTCGCGCGCCTGCGCCACGTAGTAGTCGAGTTGCTCGTCGCTTCGCGCGATGGACTTGCCAAGCGCGCCTTCGATGCGCTGCAGGTGCGCCACCAGCTTGTCGTTCGATTGGCTGAACAGTTGCACGGCGAGTCCGAACGCTTCGCCCAGGCTCGCCACCTCGACGGCGCTGCCGGTGACCTGCGCGGCAACGTCGGCCAGCTTCACGGTTTCCGCCTCGACCTTGTCCGTGAAGCGTGTGCCGACGCGCTCCAGCACATCCGCCGACGCAGCGACCAGCGCGTCGATGGCCGCGCGCTGTTCGGTGGAGGCATGGTTCACCGCACCGAGCAGGGTTTCCAGCGTTTCGAGGATCCGGCTGCGCTCCTCCAGCATCGCGTTGTCGCGCGCCATGCTGTCGGACAGCTTCTGGCGCAGTTCGCCGATCACTTCGGCAGCGGCCCGAGGTGCTTCCGAAGCCGCCTGCATGAGCTGTGCGATCTCGGCGATCGTGTTGCTTGCGTGCGCTTCCGACTGGGCCGAGATGTCGCGCCCGGTCTGCGCCAGCGTCTCGCAGATTTGCTGCTGCCGGTGCTCGGCTCGCGCGCCCGCTTGCTGCCATTCCTGCTGCAGCGTCGCGGCCATTGCTTCGAGCGCCTGGGTCCAGGCCGCGAGCCGCTGTTCGTCGCGCGAGGCCATCTCCATCTGCAGGCTGGCATGCGCCTGGTCCACTGTTTGCAGCAGCGAGGCGGTGTGCTGCCCGAAGCTTGCCGCGGCCGACGCCAGGGCCTGGTGAGCATCGCCTGACAGCTTCTCGCTGACGCGCTGGTGCTGTGCGAGCGCACTGCCCCAGGTGTCCGAGACGCTGCTCGCAGTTTTTTCCAGCCGGTCGGAGACGCCTTCCACAAGCGATGCCGAACGTTGCTCGAAGGTCTCGGCGAAGCGATCGAGCGACGTGCGCAAGTCGCCGGACTGGACTTCGGTCGCGCGCTGGTGCTCGGCGAGTGCGGTCTTCCAGATGTCCGTAACGGCGCCGGTGGTGGCCTCGAGCCGGGTCGACAAGCCGTCGAGCTGCTGCTGCACGCTGTGCTCGACGGTGTCGTGCAACGTCGCTGCTTCGCGCGCGATTCCGGCCATCGCGGCCTCGACGACCGGCTGGATCGTCGCACCGGCAACGCGGGCGCTTTCGGTCAGGCTTTCCTTCAGGGACTGGCCGACGGAGGTCGCAAGACCCGCATACACAGCCTCGGCCTTCTCATGAAAGCGGTCCTGGCTGGAGACGATGCGCTCGTTCAACGCCTGGCTTTGACGGTCCATCGCCGCCAGCATGTCCTGCAGCCGACCCACCAGTTCCGGCATCGCCTGGCCCTGCCGCTGCAGCAGCTTGAAGGACTCCTCGCGCTGGTGGGCTAGCGAGAAGACGCGCAAGCTGGTCGCGATGCGTGTATCGAGCAGTTGCGCAGCCTGAAGCCGGTCGCGCCGGCACAGGGCCGACACCAGGCCCAGCATCGCTGATGCGGCCACGCCCGCGACCGACGTGCCGAAGGCCAGTCCCAAGCCCCTGACCGGTGCCGCCAGCGACGAGCGGATGGCCTGCACGTCCGACGCGCTTTCAAGCGCCACGCCGGTGCCGTTCAGCGTGACCACCATGCCGAGGAAGGTGCCCAGCATCCCCAGCAGCACCAGCAGCCCTGCCAGGTACGGCGTCATGGCCGGGCCGGGCAATCCGACGCGCACGCCCTCGACGCGCAGCCGCACGGGGTTCTGCAGCGAGGGATGGAGTTGTTCGAGCCATTGGCCCAGGCCGGCCGGGGGCTCGGCCTTGTCCGCAACGGCGCGTGCCAGCGTGGCCGTCGCCTGATGGAAGTGAAGGAGTTCCAGCGCACCCATCAGGTAGAACGCGCCGACCAGCAGCGTGATCGCCAGCGCCAACGGGTTGGTGCCGACGTACCCCGCGCCGACCCAGCACACGGCGGCCAGGCCCACGAAGAAGGCGGCGTAATGAAGAAATCTGTTCATGTCGAAATAGTTACTTCACGCGAAGGGCTTCGAGCAGCCCTTCGACCGGTTGCAATCGAATATCCAGTTCGGCAAGCAACACGCCTTGCATGGCCTTGCCGAACGCCTCCAGCCACGCTGCGGGCGGGCCTCCACTTTCTTCCGAACCGACCGGCACCTGCGCATCGTCCAGCGCCGCCTGGTGGGCCTGGCGCAAGCGCTTGAAATGCTTTTCGAGCAACGCGGGCACGGTCGCCAGCAGCCGGTGCTCGTGCGCTTCCAGCGCCTGCTCCATGACCGCATCCACCGACGCCAGCCGCGCCATGGCAGGCGACCTGGCCGCCAGCACGGCCCGCAGGCGACCGCGCAAGGGGCCGATGCCCGCCTCCATCGCCTGTTGCCGGGCGAGGTAGCGCTGACGGTACGGGGCGAAGTCATCGGCCGTGAAAGCAGTGCCTTCGGTGATGGCCTTGACCAGCGCGGTTCGCACCCGCGTGCATTCGCGTTCCTCGGCGCTTGCGGAGGAACGCGCGCCAGAATTTGCACTCGCCGGGGGGCCATTCAACGCCGATGACAGGGAGATGGCGTCGGTCCAACCGAGCCAATGGCTCAATCGCTCCGCAAAGGCCTGTTTCGATTCGGGGACGCCGTTGTCGGTCAGTCGAGCCAGCAAGCGAATGAGCGCCGATCCGGTGAAACCTGTGCGCCGTGACACTTGCACCATATCGCCAGAGGAGAAAAACCGGGCAGTCTACACCGGTCGACCGCCCGCCCGACCGGGCGCCTGGGCCACGCCCGTTTCGCCCGCGTACATCAGGCGCAGCTCGCGCTTGAGCAACTTTCCAGTCGGATTCTTCGGCAGTGCGTCCGTCAGGATCACGCGCTTGGGCAGCTTGAAGCCGGCAAGACGCCCGGCGCAGGCCGCCAGCACCTGTTCCTCGGTCATGTCCACGCCCCGCTTGAGCACCACCACGGCCGTCACCGCCTCGATCCACTTCGGGTCGGGCACGCCGATCACCGCGACCTCGGAGACGCCCTCCACCCGGTAGATCGCCTCTTCCACCTCGCGGCTGGAGACGTTCTCGCCACCGGTCTTGATCATGTCCTTCTTGCGGTCGACGACGGTAATGTAGCCCTCGTCGTCCATCGTGCCGAGGTCGCCGCTGTGGAACCAGCCGCCATGGAATGCGGCGGCCGTGCGCGGCTCATCGTTGAAGTAGCCGGAGAGCAACTGCGGCGAGCGGTGCACGATCTCGCCGACCTCGCCCGGCTTCACGTCGAGCATGTCGTCGTCGACCAGGCGCGTCTCGACGTTGAGCGCCGCCTTGCCGGCCGAGCCCGCTTTGCGGAGCTGGTCCTCCGGCTTCAGCACGGTTGCGACGGGGGCGATCTCGGTCTGGCCGTAGAGGTTCCAGAGCCGCAGGTGCGGCATGCGCTGCTGCATCTCCTTCAACACCTCGACCGGCATGATCGACGCGCCGTAGTAGCCCTTCTTGAGCAGCGACAAGTCGGTCTGCCCGAATTCCGGCGCACGCAGCAACGAGATCCAGACGGTGGGCGGCGCGAAGAACGAATTGATGCCGTGCGCGACCATCATGGCCAGCAGGTTGGGCGCGGTCGGCTTGCTCGTGATGATGTTGGTCGCGCCCACATAGACGGATGGGCCGAGGAACACATCGAGCTGGGCGCAGTGATAGAGCGGCAGCGCATGCAGCAGCCGGTCGGAGGCAGTGAGCTCGATGTCGACCAGGCAGGTCACGTATTCCGAGATGATGGCGTCATGCGTCAGCATCGCGCCCTTGGGCCGCGACTCGGTGCCGCTGGTGTAGACGATCTGCGCCAGCATCGAACCATTCAATGCGCGCTCGGGTGCGGGACCGTCGAGCAGCAGGTCGTCGAATGCCAGCATGCCCGGCTCCGGCGCAGAGGCTTGTTCGGCCGGAAGCCACACCAGCTTTTGCACCTCTGTGCCGGTTATCGCCGCACGCGCAAGCGCGGCGTCTTCCGAATCCACGCACAGCATGCGCGCACCGGCATGCTGCAGGATGTAGCGCGCATCGTCGGCGTTGAGCATGAAGTTGACCGGAACCAGCACCGCGCCCACGCGCGCCACCGCGAATCGCAGCGCCGCGAAGGCATGCGAGTTGCGCGACAGCACGGCCACGCGATCGCCAACCTCCACGCCCTGCGCCACGAGGCCATTCGCCAGCCGCGTGCACACCGAGTCGAACTCGCGGTAGGTCCAGGCAGTCGATCCGCACTGGATCGCCAGCTTGTCGGGGTAGCGACGGCTCGTACGGCGCAGCAGGTCGCCGAGGGTTTGTCGGGCAATGTCTCCGGTCATGGGTTCTCCTTCGTTGCGCCTGCTCAGCCAGGAATCTTGCGGCGCGCCTTCACCGCGGATGCAAGCTCGTGAAGCACCGGCACCGTCTGCACGAAGCTGATGCACGCATCGGTGATCGACACGCCATGCTTCAACGGCGTGCCGGCGACGAGATCCTGCCGGCCTTCTTCCAGGTGGCTTTCGATCATCACGCCGGTGATCCGGCGGTCGCCCGAGGCAATCTGCCCGGCCACGTCGTGCGCCACGACGATCTGGCGCTGGTGCTGCTTGCTGCTGTTGCCGTGAGACAAGTCGACCATGACCTGCTCTCGCAGGCCGTTGGCGCGCAGCGCCACGCAACTGGCCGTAACGTCCGCCGCCGAATAGTTGGGCGCCTTGCCGCCACGCAGGATGACATGGCAGTCGTCGTTGCCACGCGTCTCGAAGATGGCCGCCATGCCCATCTTCGTCATGCCCATGAAGGCATGCGGCGCACGTGCCGCAAGAATGGCGTCGGCCGCCACCTTGATGCTGCCGTCGGTGCCGTTCTTGAAGCCGATCGGGCAGCTCAGCCCCGACGCCAGCTGGCGATGGCTCTGGCTCTCCGTGGTGCGCGCGCCGATGGCGCCCCAGGCGATCAGGTCGGCGACGAACTGCGGGCTCAGCAGGTCGAGAAACTCGGTGCCGGTCGGCAGCCCCAGCGTCGTCAACTCCAGCAGCAGGCGGCGCGCGCGCTCGAGGCCTTCATTGATGGCAAAGCTGCCGTCCAGGTGCGGATCGTTGATGTAGCCCTTCCATCCGACCGTGGTGCGCGGCTTTTCGAAGTAGGCGCGCATCACGATCACCAGGTCGTCTTGAAGCTCGTCGGCCACGGCCTTCAGCCGGTGCGCGTATTCGAGCGCCTGGTCATGGTCGTGGATGGAACACGGCCCGACCACCACGACGAGGCGCTCGTCGCGGCCATGGAGCACGTCGGCAATCCTCGCGCGGCTGCTTTCGACGAGGGCCAGCGTGTTGTCGCGCACCGGCACGCGCTCCTGCAGCAAGGCGGGGGTGATGAGGGGACGAACGGCGCCGATGCGCACGTCGTCGATGCGGGTGGTGTCGATGGTGCTGTCGCGCGAGCCGACTTCGGCATCGTGCAGGGGGTCGTCGAGTTGGTTCATGGAAGGATTTCGTGGGCCGAGCAGGTGTGCAGCCCTCGATTGTCCCTCGACGCGGTCGAGGCCCGATGCGCAACGGCCTGCCGCGCCGCATCTCCCGCCTCGTGCAGGGGATCGTCCAGTTTCATCATGGCGGGGAATATCGGGTGAAGGCAGTTGTGCTGCCCCCGATAGTCCCCTGCCCGCGCCCAGGGTCCGGCTGTTCAGTGCGCAACCGCCGGCTTGACACCTGCGCCGTGGGCGCGCCCGACGCCAGGAATGTGGCGCTTGACCATCAGCAATGCCACGACCACGAACACCATTGCGAGCCCCAGCATGGCCAGGTAGGCCGAAGCGCCGCCCAACGTGATCACGGCCGCGCCGGCAAAGGCGCTCAAGATCGCACCGAGGCGGCCGAAGGCCAGACCCGACGCCGTGCCCGTGGCCCGCACGGCCGTCGGATACACATAGGCGCACAGCGCATACATCGTCGATTGCACCGCGTTGACGAACAGGCCGTGCACGCCGATGCCGAAGATCAGCCAGCGCGTGTTGTGCGACACGTCGACACCCTGCAGGACAAACGCGCTGATCGCCGCGCCCATCGCGCACAACGCCAGCGGCCAGCGCGAGCCGAAGCGGGTGATGGCCACCGCGCACAGCAAGGGACCGAACACGCCACCCAGGTTGTAGGCCGTCAAGCCCGAGCCCGCAACCGCTGGCGGCAGTCCTTCCGCGGCCAGCATCGTCGGCAACCAGCTGAAGGCGCTGTAGACCGCCAGCAGGCACATGAAGAAGGCGGCCCAGATAGCCAGCGTGTCGCGTGCGCGGCCGGTCTCGAACAGCGACGTGAATCCGGCGCGTTTTTCCGTGGCCTGCTCTGCCGCATCGACGTACATGGTGTTTGCCGAGGTGGGCCTGGACATGCGCTGCAGGAGCTTGCCCAACTCCGGCCAACGGTCGCTGTGGCGGGCGAGAAAACGCGGCGATTCCGGCAGCAGGAAGAACAACGCGATGCTCAGTGCGATCGGGAACAGGCCACCGATCCAGAACAGCCCCCGCCATCCATACGCCGGCAACACCTCTGCGGCGAACAGCCCCGCGAGCATGCCGCCGAGCGGATAGCAGACGATGGTCACCGTCACCGCCAGCGTTCGCCGCCGCGCGGGCGTGAACTCCGCCGTCATGGTGGTCGAGCTCGGCAGCGCTCCGCCGATGCCCAGGCCGGCCACGAAGCGCAGTGCGGCGATGGCCAGCACGTCCGGCGCAAAGCCGATGCAACAAGTCGCGGCGCCGAAGATGAAGACGCTGGCAATCACCGCCATGCGCCGGCCGAAGCGATCCGCGAACAGGCCGGCGCAGGCGCTGCCGATCGCCATGCCGAGCAGGCCCGCCGCCACCGCGGGTGCGAATGCGCCCCGCGTGATGCCCCATTCCTTGATCAGCGACGGGATCGCGAAGCCGATCAACTGGCCGTCGAATCCATCCATGACGATGGCCAGCGCGGCCATGAAGACGACGAGCTTCTGCATGCCGGTGTAGGGGCCATCGTCCAGCACGCGGCCGATGTCGATCGTGGGCGCGGTTGCCCGGATTGCTGCGCTCATGCTCAGGCTCCCGTGATGGTTCCACTGACTTCGCCGAGGCCTATGCGCACCGCGCCGTCGCGCTCGCAGTAGCCGCGCAGCGTGAGCGTGTCGCCGTCCTCCAGGAAGGTGCGGCGCTCGCCGTTGGGAAGCGTGATCGGGTTCTTGCCGCCCAGCGTGAGTTCCAGCAGCGAGCCGGCCTGGTCGGGCTCGGGGCCCGACAGCGTGCCCGAGCCCAGCAGGTCGCCGGGCTGCAGGTTGCAGCCGTTGACCGTGTGGTGCGCGACCAGTTGCGCCGGCGTCCAATAGGCCGCCTGCGTGGTGTTGCCGCGCGTGAGGCGCGTGGCGGGCTCGCCGGCGGCGCGCATCTTCGCGGTCTGCAGCCAGACCTCCAGCGTGATGTCCAGGGCGCCGGTGTGCCGGTTCACGTCGCTGTCGAGGTAGGGCAACGGCGCCGGGTCGCCGGCCGGGCGCTCGAAGGCCTTCGCGCGAAACGGCGCGAGGGCTTCCATCGTCACGAGCCAGGGTGAAAGCGTGGTGGCGAAGTTCTTCGAGAGAAAGGGTCCGAGCGGCTGGTATTCCCAGGCCTGCAGGTCGCGCGCCGACCAGTCGTTGAGCAGGGTCACGCCAAACAGGTGCTGCTCGGCCTCTACGATGCCGATCGGCTCGCCCAGCGCATTGCCCTGGCCGATGAAGAAGCCCAGCTCGAGCTCGTAGTCGAGCCGCTTGGACGGGCCGAAGACCGGCGTATCGGCATCGGGCGCCTTGGTCTGCCCTTTCGGCCGCGGGAAGCGCTGGCCGCTCACGCCGATGGACGAGGCCCGGCCGTGATACCCGATGGGCACCCACTTGTAGTTGGGCATCAGCGGCTGGTCGGGCCGGAACAGCTTGCCGACCGTGGTCGCGTGGTGGATGCCGGTGTAGAAATCGGTGTAGTCGCCGATGGTGCAAGGCACGCCCATCTCGACATCGGCCTGGGCATACAGCGCGAGCTGCCAATGCTTCTGCCGCGGGCTGCCTTCGCGCAGGTCCTCGGACAGCGCGGCGCGCAGCGTGGCGCGCTCCGCAGGCGTGGCCGCCATGAGCAGGTTCATGTCGGCATGGTCGATCACGTGGGCCGCGGCCAGGTCCAGCACGCGGTCGCCGATGGCCACGCCGATGCGAAACGCCTCCTGGCTGCCGGCCGGACGGAAGCGGCCGAAAGGCAGGTTCTGGATCGGGAAGTCGCAGCCCGGCACATTCGCGGATTCGACCCAGCTGCGCAGCTTCGGGTCATGTGTGGCGTTCAATGGGTTCACGGGGATTCTTTCAAGTTCTTTGGGGAAACAGCGGAACCGGCGACGCCGCGCCGCTGGTGTTGCCCCCGGCAGGGGGCTGAAGGAGCGCACGACGTGCGCGGCGCCTGGGGGGCGGACCTACTTCCTGAATTGGTCTTTCAGGCCAGCCCAGCAGTCGGCGTAGTCCTGGTCGAGCGAGTTGCTCGACAGCGCCCACGCGGTCGGCAGGAAGCGGTAGCGGCTCTCGAACATGAAGGCCAGCGTGTTGTCGAGCTTCTGCGGCTTCAGGTCGGCGTTGCTCGCCTTGTCGAAGGCTTCTTCGTCGGGTCCGTGCGGCACCATGCAGTTGTGCAGGCTCGCGCCGCCCGGCTTGAAGCCGCCGGGCTTGGCGTCGTATTCGCCGTACACCAGGCCCATGAATTCGCTCATCAGATTTCGGTGGTACCAGGGCGGACGGAAGGTGTCTTCCATCACCAGCCAGCGCGGCGGAAAGATCACGAAGTCGCAGTTGGCGGTGCCGGGTGTGTCGCTCGGCGAGGTGAGCACGGTGAAGATCGACGGGTCCGGATGGTCGAAGCTGATCGAGCCGATGGTCATGAAGTGCGCGGTGTCGTACTTCACCGGCGCCAGGTTGCCGTGCCATGCGACCACGTTGAACGGCGAGTGGCTTGTCGGCGCGCGCCAGAAGCGGCCGCCGGCCTTCTTGACGAGTTCATAGCCACCCTCTTCCTTCTCGTAGGCCGCGACGGGCGCCTGGAAGTCGCGTGCATTCGCCAGGCCGTTGGAGCCGATCGGGCCCAGTTCGGGCAGGCGGAATTGCGCGCCGTAGTTCTCGCAGGCATAACCGCGCGAAACGCCGTCGGGCAGGCCGACCTTGAACACGACGCCCCGCGGCACCAGCGCGATCTCGCCGGGCTTCACCTCGAGCACGCCCATTTCGGTGGTGAGCACGATGCGGCCCTGCTGCGGCACGAACAGCATCTCGCCATCCGAATTGACCAAGGCACGCCGTTCCATCGAACGGCCCGCGATGTAGACCAGCGCGCCGATGCCGGTCTGCGCCTCTGCATCGCCATTGGCCGCGAGCGTCTGCATGCCGTCGATGAAATCGACCTGCTCCGCGGCATCCATCGGCATCGGATGCCAGCGCAGCGGTTCGGGCGGCAGTGCGACGCTGCGGTCGCCACCGGTTTGCCAGCTCGATTGCGAATAGGGCTGGTAGCGGCCCGCCACCACGGAGGGCTGACGGCGATACAGCCAGGTGCGCCGGTTCTCGTGGCGCGGCGCGGTGAAGGCGGTGCCTGAGATCAGCTCCGGATACAGGTCGAGCGGTGCACGCTGCGGGCTGTTGCGCCCCTGCGGCAACGCGCCGGGCACGGCCTCGGTGGCGTATTCGTTTCCAAAGCCCGTCTGGTAGGCGAGTGGTGTGGTCATGGACTGTTCTCGAGAGTGATGTTCAGGCGCGACGGGCCGCTGCGAAGGCCTCGCGCAGCACCGGCATCGAGCCGATGTGGTTGGCCAGCAGCAAGACAAGACGCGCATTGAAGGCGTGGCTTTCTTCCGTCGAGAGGCCTTGATGCGCTTCGATCAGCGCTTCGTAGAAATCGTCCGGCGCGTCGAGATTCGAGGCGGTGACGAGTCGGGGTTGGGTGACTTGCAACATGTGATTTCCTTCAGGCCCAGGCGAGGGCACGGTCCAGCGCGGCACGGATGCCCGCTGCATCGGGCTGTCTCCAGCGCGCGCAAACATGCTGGTCGGGGCGCAGCAGGTAGACGGTACCGACCTCTGCGTCATAGCGTTGGGCCGCCAGCGCATGGGCGTCATCGAGCGGCACGACCACGGTCTTGACCGGCACGTGCGCCGCCGCCGCCGCTTCGGCCACGGCGCGCGCCGCCCGGTCGGACTTGACGTCCATGCCGAACACCAGCGCGGTGAAGTCCTCGCCACCGGCACGTTCCAGCAACCATCCCACGCTGCCGTCCGCCCGGACCAGCGGCGCATCGGAAGCCACGGCACCCGGCACCATGCGGCCGTTGAATGCCTCGGCGTCGGGCGTGTTCAACGACGAAGTGCGCAGCGTGGCCGGCACCGAGAGACGGCCGCTGTTGACGAGGGTCCGCGCGAACGCATGCGACTTCGCCAGTTCCAGCACCGCGTCGCGGAACAGCCGGCTGATCTCGCTCTTGGGCGTGATGAAGTCGGTAGCGCGCGTCGAATTCAGGATGTTCTCGTCGGCAGCGTATTCGCGTTCCAGGCCGTAGCTGTCGAGCAGCGCATCGGATGCCTGGCGATTCAGAATCGCCGCGAGCTTCCAGGCCAGGTTTTCCGCATCCTGCACGCCCGAGTTGGCGCCGCGCGCCCCGAACGGCGACACGCCATGCGCCGAGTCGCCCGCGAACAACACGCGGCCATGGCGGAACTGGCTCATGCGCAGGCACGAGAAGGTGTAGACGCTGGCCCACTCGAGGTCGAACTGCGCGTCTTCGCCGAGCAGCGCCTTGACGCGCGGGATGATCTTCTCGGGCTTCTTTTCTTCCTCGGGATCGGCATCCCAGCCGAGCTGGAAGTCGATGCGCCAGACGTTGTCGGGCTGCATGTGCAGCAGCACGCTCTGGTTGGGATGGAACTCCGGATCGAACCAGAACCAACGCTCCGCCGGCCGGTCCATCTTCATCTTCACGTCGGCGATGAGAAAGCGGTCCTTGAACTGGCGGCCCTTGCTTTCCTGGCCGAGCAATTGGCGCACGCTCGAACGGCCGCCGTCGCAGGCGGCAACGTAGTCGGCTTCCAGCAGGTACGGGCCGTCGGGCGTCTCGACCGTCAAGGTGACGTGGTCCGCATGCTGAACCACGCCCGCGACCTTGTTCTTCCAGCGCAAGTCGATCAACGGCAACTCGGCCGCACGCTCGGCCAGGAACCCTTCGACGTAATACTGTTGCAGGTTGACGAAGGCCGGCCGCGAATGGCCTGCTTCGGGCAGCAGGTCGAAACTGTAGATCTGCTCGTTCTTGAAGAACACGCGGCCGACGTTCCACGACACGCCCTTGTCGACCATGCGGTCGCCGCAGCCGAGCCGGTCGAAGATTTCCAGCGTGCGCTTGGCAAAGCAGATGGCGCGCGAACCGGTGGACAGCGTGTTGTCGTTGTCGAGCAGCACGACCGGGACGTGGCGCTGCGCCAGGTCGATGGCCAGCGAGAGGCCTACCGGCCCTGCCCCCACCACGACCACGGGCCGACGCACCGGCGTCGAAGCGTCCTGGTCCGGATGGCGCACATAGTCGAACACCAGTTTCTGGTAGTCGACGGCATCCCCCTTGCGTGACGCAAGTTCGTTCAATTGCATGGTGTGTCTCCTGCGGGGCGCGTAGGGTGGATCAGCCTTCGAGCGTCTTCCACATCTCGACGTCGCGCTCGGCGGTCCAGATGCGCGGGTCGGTGTATTGGGTGGCTTCGTCGTAGCAGCGCGTCACGTCGAAGGGCATGCAGTGGTCGAAGATGACCCAGTGGCCGTACTTCGGCTTGAGCGCGGCAAAGGTGTCCTTGTAGACGGCATTCAGGTCCTTGCCCGCGGCCACGCCCTTCTGCACGTTGGCATACACGTCGGCGATGAAGTCGCGGGTTTCGCTGAGGCCCTTGGCCACTTCGTCGGGCGTGGTGAGCGCAGCGCCGCGTCCGGGCACGAGCGCCTTGGGCTTGAGCGCTGCGATGTTGTCGAGCGTCTTCGGCCAGTCCTTGAAGTAGGCATCGCCCGCATAGGGCGTGGCGCCGAATTCGACCAGGTCGCCCGACAGCAGCGCACCCTCGCCCGGCAGCCAGACGACGGTATCGCCCTTGGTATGGCCGCGGCCGAGTTGCAGCAATTGCACTTCGAGCTTGCCCAGCCAGAGGGTCATCTTGCCGGTGAAGGTCATGGTCGGCCAGGTCATGCCTGCCGGCACCGTCTCGACGTTCTGGAACAGGCGCGGGAAGCGGCCGATCTCGCTGGCCTTGTCCTGCTCGCCGCGTTCGACGATCAGGTCATAGGTGTCCTGGCTCGCGAGGATGTGGTCGGGCTTGTAGGCGCTGGCACCGAGCACGCGCACCGCGTGGTAGTGCGTGAGCACGACGTACTTGATCGGCTTGTCGGTCACTTCGCGGATGCGGCGGATCACGTCGGCGGCCATGGCCGGCGTGGCTTGCGTGTCAGCGACCAGCACGGCGTCGTCGCCGATGATGATGCCGGTGTTCGGGTCGCCTTCGGCCGTGTAGGCCCAGGCATGTTCGGAGATCTGGCTGAACGTGACGTTCTTCTCTTCGAGGTCGGCCTGGGAGGCGAATTTCTTGGTGGCGGTTGCGGTGGCGGTCATCGGGGGCGGCTCCGGTTGATGTTTGACTAAACCTAACGTGTTTGCAATTATCCAATCAATGATTCGTCTAGAGCGAATCAATTTGTTAATGATTAACTAGGGTTTTCCCTGAACTTAAGGCTTAACGCGTTTGTCGTTGTCTAATTCGATGGCAAAACCTAAGGTACCGACATGAGCGAAGAAGGCGAAGCGCGGCAGCAGCGCGGGATACAAAGCGTCGAAGTGGGCGGCCAGTTGCTGCGCGCGCTGGTGCATCACGGCCGGCCGATGGCGCTGGGCGACCTCGCCCGCGACGCCGACATGGCGCCGGCCAAGGCGCATCCGTACATGGTCAGCTTCGGACGACTCGGGTTGATCGAACAGGATCCCATCAGCGGGCAATATCTGCTGGGCCCGCTCGCAATGCAACTGGGTTTGATCGGGCTGCAGCAGAACAACCCGGTGCAGATCGCGACGCCATTGATCGACGCACTGGCGCTCGGCATCGGGCAGACCGTCGCGATCGCCGTGTGGGGCGACCGCGGTGCCACCATCGTGCGGATCGCGGAGTCGCCCGCCGCGGTGCATGTGGTGATGCGGCACGGCACCGTGTTCTCGCTGACCAGCACCGCATCCGGCCGCCTGTTCGGCGCTTACATGCAGGCACCTGTCGTCAAGCAGTTGCTGGAGGAGGAACGCGCGCGTCGCAAGCAGCGCGACCGCGTCGATCCCACGCCGCAGCCCGGCATGCCGGTCTCGGCGCCCATGCCGACCTGGCGCGAGTTCGAGCTGGAGCTCGAAGAGGTCAAGCGCCATGGCCTGAGCCGTTCCACCGGCGAGATCGTCCCGGGCATCAATGCGATGGCGGCACCGGTGTTCGACCACAAGGGCGCGATCGTGCTGTCGATCACGGCGATCGGCGCGGCGGGGGTGTTCGACAGCCATTGGGATGGGGAACTGGCCAAGGCGCTGAAGGCGTGCGCCCGGCAAATATCGCAACGGCTCGGCGCGCCCGAGCCCTGACCCTCAAACCAGTTTTCCGCCACGCGTGACCTGCGACCCACAAAACCAGGACGAGCACGGCGAAGTCTGTTCGTGGGCACCCGCGGAACCGGCTTTGCCGGTCCGCCGGGTGCGCCCCCTGGAGGGGGAAGCGCCGCAGGCGCATCGGGGGTGTTTTATCCTAGTTTTCCCGCGACGCATGAAACCAGGACGAGCCCCGCGAAGTCTGTTCGTGGGCACCCGCGGAACCGGCTTTGCCGGGCCGCTGGGTGCGCCCCCTGGAGGGGGAGGCGCTGCAGGCGCTTCGGGGGTGTTTGATTTCCCCCGCGGAACCGGCTTTGCCGGGCCGCTGGGTGCGCCCCCTCGAGGGGGAAGCGCCGCAGGCGCTTCGGGGGTGTTTCACGCCCTTTCGCGTACACGCGACACCAATTGCGTCGGGCTCACGAAGCGCATCGCGATCAGCAACCAGAGCAGCGTGACCGTCATGTACACGATCGCCATCGCGTCGATCGATTGCGGCGCGCGAACGCCGGCCGCGAACACGGCGTAGTACAGCGCGACCACCAGCGTCTGCGAACTCGGCCCGGCAGACAGGAACGTGAGTTCGAACATCGCGATCGTGCGCACCAATACCAGCAGCGAGGCGGCCAGGATGCCCGGCATCAGCAGCGGCACCAGCACGTATCGAAAGGTCTGCCACGTCCTCGCGCCAAAGACCCGCGCCGCCGCCTCGATGTTCGGATCGATCTGCTCGATGAAGGGCGTCATGACGAGGATGACAAAGGGCAAGGCCGGCAGCAGGTTGGCCAGGATCACGCCGGCCAGCGTGCCGCCGAGGTGCAGCTTGTAGAGCACCGTCGCCAGCGGAATGCCGTAGGTGATCGGCGGAATCATCATGGGCAGCAGGAACAGCATCATCAGCGCCCGCTTGCCCGGAAAGCTGCGGCGCGCCATCGTGTAGGCCGCGGGCACGCCGATGAGCACCGAGAGCACGACGACAGCCACCACCACCTGGAGGGTGACGAAGAGCACGTCGCCAAGCTGGAACTCCTTCCATGCGGCGGCGTACCAGTGAAAGGTGAAGCTCTCCGGCAGGAAAGTCCCGAACCAGCGCTGCGCCACCGAGTTGGTGCCGACCGAGACGATCATCAGCGCCACATTCAGCAGGAACAGCGTCATGACCGACACGACCAGCAGGTTCCAGAGGCGGCTCGGCCAATGGTCGTGCGCGTTCATCCCTTGCCTCCGCTCACAGGTCCGCGATAGGCAAGGCCGCGCAATGCGAGCACGAAGACCACGACGACCAACTGCACGCCGCCCATGATCATCGCGATGCAGGACGCCATCGAGTAGTCGTAGTTCTCGAACGCCGCTTCATACGCGGCGATCGAAATCACGCGCGTCGGCCCGGCGGGTGCTCCCAGCAGGACAGCCGACGGAAACACCGAAAACGCCTGCACGAACGCGAGGCAGAACGTCATCGCCAGCCCCGGCGCGAGCAACGGCAACACGATGTGGCGGAATTGC
The DNA here is from genome assembly GCF_037889915.1 of Variovorax humicola. Taxonomy (NCBI): domain Bacteria; kingdom Pseudomonadati; phylum Pseudomonadota; class Betaproteobacteria; order Burkholderiales; family Comamonadaceae; genus Variovorax; species Variovorax humicola. The sequence goes on from NZ_JBBKZV010000018.1 coordinate 117,079, forward strand.
CGCGCAGGCGTGGCGCCGAGCGTGGCCGCGGCCCGCGACAGCACCGGATCGATGCCCGTCACATACGAGAGCAACAGCAGGAAGGCGAACGGAAAACCCGAGATCACCAGTGAAATCAGCACGCCCCAGTAGTTGTGCGTGAGCCGCACCGGCCCGTCGTACAGGTGCAGTGCCTGCACGGCCTGCGAGAACCAGCCGCGCGGCCCGAAGTAGGTGAGCATGCCTTCGGCGATGAGCACGGTGCCCAGCGTCAGCGGGATCGTGAGGATGGTCGTGGCCACCTTCTGGTAGCGCGTCTTGTGGCGCAGACGGTAGGCCAGGGGTACGGCGATGCCCACGTTGATCAGCGTTGCGGGCAGCGCCAGCTTCATCGTCGTGCCGATGGTTTGCCAGAGCGAGCCCGTGTCGAAGAACTTCCTGTAGTTGGCCAGCGCGCCGCCGCCTTCCATTGGCAGGAACGACAGGCGCAATCCGTCGAGGAAGGGGTAGACGAACACCAGCAGCATGAAAACCGTGGCCGGCAGCGCCATCCACAGCGCCGGGTCGCGCCAGAAGCCGCCGATGTTCGATGGCTGCTGGTTCACGGGGCTGCTTCCTGTGGATACACCAGCACCCGATCCGCCGCCGCAGAGACCGACACCGCATCCCCCGGCCTGGCGCCGCCCGCGCTGCGAACAAACAGGCGCACGCCATCCGCGGTGCGCAGCATGAAGAGCGATTCGCGACCGTAGTACTCGACGGTCTCGACAATGGCTTCGATGCGGTTTGCGACATCTCCGCCCGAATCGACGAAGAACATTTCATCCGGCCGGATGCATGCGACCGCCCTGCCCTGCGGAATGCGTTCATTCGCAACCCGTGTCCCAACCAGGCGAATTCCCGGTCCGCGCGGTTCGGTCCTGCCGCCCTGCTCCGTCGCCTCGACCATCAGTTCGTTGCGGTAGCCCATGAAGCGCGCGACCGCCAGGTTGGCCGGCTGGCCGTAGATGACAGCCGGCGTATCGACCTGCTGCACGCGCCCGTCCTTCATCACGACGATGCGATCGGCCAGCGACAGCGCCTCGTCCTGGTCGTGCGTCACATACAGCGTGGTCCGGCCCAGCTCGCCGTGGATACGGCGTATCTCGGTGCGCATCTCCAGCCGCAGCTTGGCATCGAGGTTCGACAGTGGCTCGTCCATCAGGATCAGCGGCGGCTCGATGACGATGGCGCGCGCAATCGCCACGCGCTGCTGTTGCCCACCCGACATCTGGCCCGGCAGCTTGTTCACGTGCGCGCCAAGCTGCACCAGGTCGAGCGCGCGCCGCACGCGCCGGTCGATCTCGTCCTTCGGCAAGCCGCGCATCAGCAGGCCGAAGCCGACGTTCTTCGACACCGTCATGTGCGGGAACAGCGCGTAGTTCTGGAACACCATGCCGAAGCCGCGCCGCTCCGGCGGCAGCGAATCGACCCGCAGTTCATCGAGATGGATCGAACCCGCGCTCAGCGGCAGCAAGCCCGCGATGCAGTTCAGGGCCGTCGACTTGCCGCAGCCCGACGGCCCGAGCAGCGCGATGAACTCGCCGCGGCGAATGTCGAGCGTGAGCCCGTCGAGCGCCGCCGGCGCGTCGGCCGCGGTGCCGAAGCGGCGCGTGACCCCTTCGAGCCGCAGCGTCGCGAAGTCGTGCGCCATCGAATCGGCTTCGAATCGGCTTCGGATCGGCTACTTGGTCTTCTGCGCGCCCACCTCTTCATCCCACTTGCGCAGCGCCTTGACCAGCGACTGCGAGTCCAGCGGCTGCGCATGCGGCCGATTGGCGATCCACTCGGCGTATTCGGCACGGCCGAATTCCCTGATCACGTCCTGGCTCTCTTTCGGCGCCATCGACAGCGGCACGTTCTTCACCGCCGGCCCGGGATAGAAGTAGCCCTTGTCGTAGGTCAAGGCCTGCTGCGCCGGCTGGAGCAGGTGCGCCATCACGTCGAACACCACGCCCTGCTTTTCGGCGGCCAGGCCCTTCGGGACCATCATGTATTGCGTGTCGTTGACCCAGGTGAAGTCCTTGAACGCGGCGATCTTGTAGTTCTTGGGCACCACGCCCAATGCCCGCGGGTTGATGTCCCAGCCGGTAACGCTCACGGTCATGTCGCGCGAGCCTTCGCCGAACTCGCGCATCGTGGCCGCCGTGCCGCCGGGGTAGTACTCGATGCAGGAATTCAGGTCCTTCAGATAGGCCCAGGTCTTGGCCCAGCCGTTGACCGGATCCTTCGGGTCCTTGTCGCCGAGCAGGTAAGGCAAGCCCATCAGGAAAGCCCGCCCCGGGCCGGAGTTCGCTGGCCGGGCATAGATCAACTTGTTCGGGTTGGCCTTGCACCAGGCGAGCAATTCTGCCGGCGTGGTGGGCGGCTGCTTGACCTTGTCGGGGTTGTATTCAAGCAGCGGCCCGGCCGGCATGAAGACCACCGCCAGCGCCTGGTCGCGCGCCAGTTCCTGCATCTTGGCCGCTTCCGGCAGGTAGTTGCCGATCACGCCCGGGAATCTGGCGGCCTGGTCCGGCAGCACGCGCACCCAGAGGCTTTGCTCGATGCCGGCGGAAAGAATGTCCAGTCCGCCCAGCACCAGGTCGATATCGGCACGGCCCGCCGCCTGCATCGCCTTGAGCTTGCCCGGCAGTTCGGGCGCAGGCGCCTTGGTGAAGGTGAACTTGACGTTCGGGTTCTTCGACTTGTAATTCTCGATGGCGTCCTGCAGCAGCGCCAGCGCGCCGCCCACGTCCACCACATTGACCGTCACGTTCTGCGCGTGCACGAAGCCGGCCACGGCGCACAGCGCGACGGCGACAACGGCGCGCGCCCGATGGAAGCGGCCGCGCGCCGCGGCGAAGGTCGAGGTTTTCATGTGCCGTGTCTCCTGTTGGCAGTCGATGGGTGCGACCTTTTTTCCGACTTCCAACCGCGCGTTCGCTACGCGGTTTCGAGGCCTACCGGACGTGGCCAGCCGGCTCCGGCGAAGTGTATTTAATCGTTACCTGCCCCACAAGCGGTGAACCCTCTACGTGCCTGAAGCGCCCGTCGCTCGGCTGCGACCAGCTTTCCACCGCCGCGCGGCGCGTCCAAGCAACACTTGTGCGCAAATGTTTGCACACCGGGTGCTTCCGCTGTGCACTGGCGACCGCCATCGCACGTTGGAATGGGAAAATCGGGTGATTGGCAGCCAGCCATTTCCCGCCGCTTGCTGCTCCCGGATCGCCGATGTATCTCACCTTCCCGACACCCACCCAGTCCGCCCCCTCATCCGACGCCGACTCTCCCCATATCGTCCGCGGCCCGCACCGGCCAGACCTCATCCGGACGGAAATCCTCGCTGACCTGTTCGAAACCACCGCCGCACGAATCCCCGCCCGCACGGCGCTGATTTTTGGCGAGCACGCGCTGAGCTATGGGGAACTGGATCAGATGGCCGACCGGGCCGCGTCCCGGCTTATCGAAGGCGGCGTGCGTCCTGGCCGCATCGTGGGCTTGTGGCTACCGCGCGGCCTGGAACTGCTGGTGATGCAGGTGGCCATTGCCAAGACCGGCGCCGCCTGGCTGCCGCTCGACGCCGACACCCCGGTCGAACGTGTCGGCGTTTGCCTCGATGATGCCGATGCCGTCGGCATCGTGAGCTGCAACGAGTTCGCGCCCAGGCTGGCCGCCATCGGCCGGCCGCCGTGGACGGCCGAGGCGCTGCTGGCACTTCCATTCGACACGGAGACGGCTGTGCGTCGCCACGGCGCGCTGCAGTCGCATCCGGCCTACGTCATCTACACCTCCGGCTCCACCGGCAAGCCGAAGGGCATTGCGATCACCCAGGGCAGCATCTGCCACTTCCTTCGCAGCGAGAACGCGCTGCTGGGCGTGCGGGAGGACGACCGCGTCTACCAGGGCTTCTCGGTCGCCTTCGACATGTCGTTCGAGGAAATCTGGATCAGCTACCTGGTCGGCGCGACGCTCTGGATCGCGCCGAAGGTCATCGCATCCGACCCCGAGGCGCTGCCCCGGGCGCTGATCGGGCAGCGCATCAGCGTGCTGCATGCCGTGCCGACGCTGCTGGCGCTGTTCGATCGCGACGTGCCCTCGCTGCGCCTGATCAATCTCGGCGGCGAAATGTGCCCCGCGTCGCTGGTCGAGCGCTGGGCGATCGCTGGTCGGCAGGTTTTCAACAGCTACGGACCGACCGAGGCGACGGTGTCGGCCAGCATGGCTGAACTGGCCGCCGGCGAACCCGTGACCATCGGCCGGCCGCTGCCCAACTACGCGATGCTGGTGATCTCGCCAGAAATGGCGTCTGAGCCCGCATTGCTGCCGCGCGGCGAGGTCGGTGAGCTGTGCATCACCGGGCCCGGCGTGGCCGCCGGCTACCTGGGCCGCCCCGAGTTGACGGCCGAGAAATTCCTGCGCAATCCCTGGTCGCGCGACAAGAGCGACACGCGGCTCTATCGAACGGGCGACCTGGCACGCATCGACGAACAAGGATGCGTGCAGTGCCTGGGACGCACGGACGACCAGATCAAGATCCGCGGCTTCCGCGTGGAGCTTGGCGAAATCGAAGCCGTTCTGGCGCAGCAGCCAGGCGTCGGAACCGCGGCCGTGGTGCTGCGCGAGGCGCAAGGCGTCGACCAGTTGATCGCGTTTCTGGTGGCCGAGAGCGCCGGCAATGTGTCGGCATCCGCATTGCGCACGGCGCTGGCGGAGCGCCTGCCGCCCTACATGGTGCCGAGCCGCTTCGAGGTGCTGCCGCAGATGCCGCGCCTGCCCTCCGGCAAGATCGATCGCAAGGTGCTCAAGGCGCAGCCGCTGGCCGAGGCTCCAGCGTCGACCGAAGGATCGGACACGCCGGCGTCACCCACCGAGGCCGCCGTGTTCGCGGCCATGTCGACTCTCTTTCCGGGCTTTGCCATCCGGCGCAGCTCGGATTTCTTCGATGAACTCGGCGGCCATTCGCTGCTGGCGGCGCGACTCGCGACCGCACTGCGCGCCGACCCGCGCTTCACCAGCATCACGGTGCGCGACATCTACAACCACCGCACGGTCGGCGCCATTGCCGCCGCGCTGGAGGCCAGCAGCGCCCAGCCTGCCGAGCGCGTGCCCGACTGGACACCACCTTCCGCGTGGCGCCGCTGGCGTTGCGGCCTGGCACAGGCGGGCGCCATTCCGGGACTGGTCGCGTTGCGCATGATGCAGTGGCTCGCGCCCTTCTTCACCTACCACTTCTACACGGGCGCCCCGGACGACTCGATTCCCTACGCGATCGCGATGTCGATGGTTGCGTTCCTGCTGACCACGGTCCTCGAGTTCGCCATCGCCATCGCCGGCAAATGGCTGATCGCCGGACGCCTTCGGCCGGGCCGCTACCCGCTCTGGGGCCTGACCTATTTCCGCTGGTGGCTGGCCGACCGGCTGTGCGATGCGGCGCCGACCTATTTCATCAGTGGCTCGTCGCTGCAGTCCTGGTGGCTGCGTGCGCTGGGTGCGCGCATCGGCAAGGACGTGCTCATCGGCTCGGTCAAGGTGCGCGCGCCCGACCTGCTGTCGGTGGGCGATGGCGCCAGTGTCGGCAACGCGGTCAACCTGGAGAACGCGCGGGTGTTCTGCGGCCAGCTGCTGCTCGGCCCGATCGCCATCGGCGCCCAGGCGCACGTCGGTTCGTATGCCGTGCTGGAGGGCAACACCTCCGTCGGGGATTGGGGCCATCTCGACGGGCAGTCCGCGCTCGCCGATGGCCAGGCCATGCCGGCCCGGCGCGTCTGGAGCGGCGCCCCGGCACGCGACATGGGCGCCTTCGATCCGTCGTCGCTGCGCCCCCGCCCGCCAGTCAGCGCGCGCCGGTTGCTCGGCGAAGGCGTGTTCTTCGTCGTCGGCGCCATGCTGGTCGCCGCGCTGTTCTTCCTGCCGGTGTTCCCGACCTTCATGCTGATCGACGTGCTGGACGACAGCGAAGGAGCGACCTGGATCGCGTCCAACTCCGCCGTGCTGATCTTCAAGTATTTCGCGCTGGCGCTACTGGCGAGCCCGGTGATGATCGTGCTGACGGCGCTGATCTCTGCCGGCATCCGCTGGAGCGTGCTGCCGCGCCTGAAGAGCGGAAGCTGGCCGGTGCACAGCAACGTCTACTGCGGCAAATGGCTGGTCAACCAGATCCAGGAGTCGAGCCTGCAGGTGCTGCATGGCGTGTATGCCACGCTGTTCGCACCCATGTGGTACCGGCTGCTGGGCGCCAAGGTGGGCCGCAATGCCGAAATCTCGACTGCGCTCGGCGTGGTGCCGGACATGCTCACGCTCGGCGACGGCACCTTCATCGCCGACGCGGTACTGCTGGGCGACGAGGAGATCGACGGCGGCTGGCTGACGATGCAGCCGACCGTGGTTGGCCGTCGCAGCTTCATCGGCAATGGCGCCTACATCCCCGACGGCACCACCGTGCCCGAGAACGTGCTGATCGGCGTGCTCGGCCGTGCGCCCGATGCGGCGGAAATGCGCAGCGGAGAAACCTGGCTCGGCTCACCGGCGCTGCGCTTGCCGGCGCGCGAAGTCGTCACCGGGCACCCCGAGTCGCTGACCTTCAACCCCTCGCTGCTGCGGCGGGTCGGACGCGGCCTGGTCGAGGCATTCCGAATCGTCGTGCCGCATGCCATCGTGATCGCGGCGGGCTACAGCATCGTGCAGGCGGTCATGCCCTCGGCCGCACGCGAGCACTGGGGCGCGGTGGTCGGCTACCTCACGCTCGACGGGCTGATCTTCGGCCTGTCCACCTTCGTGTTCGTGGCGTTGTTCAAGTGGATCTTCCTGCGCCGTTACCGGCCGCTCGCAAAGCCGATGTGGACGCCCTTCGTGTGGCTGTCCGAAGCGGCGACGAACATCTACGAGGGCATTGCGGTTCCCAACTTCATGAACTACCTGCGCGGCACGCCGTGGCTGCCGGTGGCTTTCAACCTGCTGGGCGCGCGCATCGGCCGCGGGGTGTACCTGGACACCACCGACCTCACCGAGTTCGACTGCGTGCGCATCGGCGACTACAGCGAGCTGAACGCGCAGTGTTGCCCGCAAACCCACCTGTTCGAAGACCGGGTGATGAAGGTCCACCACGTGAACATCGGCTCGCGCGTGAACATCGGGCCGCGCAGCATCGTGCTGTACGGCGCTGTCGTGCATGACGGCGCGCAACTGGGTCCGCTGACGCTGGTGATGAAGGGCGAGAGCATTCCGCCCTCGTCGCGCTGGAGCGGCAATCCGGCGATGCCTGTCGCAAGCGGCGCCTGACGCTGGGCTACTCGGTTGTGCTGGTCGAAGACGCGCACACAACCGAGGGCAATGCCTTCGTGATGCCCCGGCAGGTCATCCAGCATCACAACGCGATGCTTGCCAATATCGCGAGCATCGGTCCCAGGGCCCGGACGATCCCGAGCGACGCCATTCGTTGCAATACCTGAAATAGCGGTGCCAGTTCCCCCTGGGCCGGCATCCAGCTTGGCGGCATCCAGATCCCGCGCATCGGCCAGGAGGTCATCGTCGACTTCCTCGGCGGCGACCCCGACCCGCCCGTCTGCACCGGACGTCGGTCGCGTTCTGGAATTCGCGCTTGCGGGACCATGAGTGCGTCTCCCGGGGTGGGAGACGATTGAGTTTGGTTCGCTGGTTATGCTTCTCCGCGGTTCGGGGGACATCCAGCCCCCTTGCCGACGAAGTTCTCGCCACTGTCACGGCGATCAATAGAAACTCAGGGAGAAAACAAGAATGTTCCGTACGCTGACCATTGGCGGCCCGGCCGTGCCCATCTTTCTGGGCGCGCCTGCATTGCAGCCGGTGCGCCTGTCGGGCCGGGAGGGCCTGAACAGCCTCTTCGAATACGAGCTTCTGCTCAAGACCCCTGACGCATTGAACCTCGGCGCCAGTGGCGCAACCGACTTCAACCTCGACGACTTCATCGGCCGCGAGATCAGCTGCGCCATCCAGCTCGACGGCATGGGCGAATTCCTCCCCGGCGTCGTCGGAGCCAGCACCGACCACATCGGCGCCGGTGTGCGCCAGATCAACGCCCTCGTCGCCGACGCGGCCTTCTGGGGCGAAGAAGGCCGCCACATCCAGTACCGCCTCACCCTGCGCCCCTGGCTGCACCTGGCCACGCTGGCCACCGACTGCAAGATCTTCCAGAACAAGAGCGTCATCGACATCCTGGACGAACTCCTGGGCGACTACCCCTTTGCCGTCGACAAGCGCCTCATCGAGACCTACCCCCAGCGCGACTACCAGACCCAGTACAACGAAAGCGACTTCGCCTTCTTCGAGCGCCTGTGCCAGGAATGGGGCATCAGCTACTTCTTCGAACACTCCGAAGGCAAGCACCGGCTCGTGCTCATCGACAACATGGGCGCCTACAAGGACAACCCGAGCGAGGCGTACCGGCAAGTCGAATACCACGCCCCCGGCTGGAAACCCGACGCCGAATACCTGCACAGCTTCGTCCCCCGCAACCGCCTCACCAGCGGGCGCTACACCACCCGTGACTACGACTACACCCGCCCCCGCGCCGACCTGACACAGACCCGCAGCGACCCGCGCCCCACCGGCCAGGCCGAAGGCGAGGTCTACCAGTGGCACGCAAGCCAGGGCGCCAGCCACTACGCCCAACCCAAGGCCGGCACGGGCGAGGCCAACGACCCGCATGAGGAAGGCCGCTTCCTGAGCCTGCTGCGCATGCAGGCCCTGCGCACCCACGGCGCGCGCGCCCAGGCCAGCGGCAACCTCCGGGGCATGACCCCCGGGTGCACCTTCAGGCTCGCCAGGCACCCGAGACAGCAAGCCAACGCCGAGTACCTCATCCTCGACACTCACCTCCTCATCGAAGACGTGGCCCAGGACAGCCAGATCAGGGATGCGGCGCCTGGGCGCAGGCAGCGATGGAAGGTCGAAGTCGAGCTCACCGCCCACCCCGTCAAGGAGCCCTTGCGCCCCGCCCTCACGCAAACGAAGCCCCACACCCACGGCCCGCAGACCGCCCTCGTCGTCGGCCCCGAAGGCCAGAACCTGTGGACCGACGAACTCGGGCGCATCAAGGTGCAGTTC